>JBOFQO010000199.1:0-5732 GCA_051660925.1 Silanimonas sp.
GACAGCTACATCGCCATCGCGAACCTCCGCGACGCCATGCTCGTCGCCGGCGCCGTGGACACGGCTGCCGAGGCCGAGGAGATCATTGCGGCCGCCATCGTTCTCGGCGCCGCCGCCGACGCGGTCTTCCGCGAGACCATCGGTGAGGGCCTGCGGGTCGGCGACTCGCTCGGGGCGCAGATCGAGGCCGTGCAGGCGATTATCGAGGGGCTGCGGCTCGCCGCCGCCGTCCCGAACACCGCAGTGGCCGTCGTGGCCGTGCGCGAGGCGTTCGAGCTCGGCGCCGCGGCCGACACGTCCGCTGAGGCCGTCAACGCCATCCGCGAGGCGCTGCGCTTCGGCTTGCGGCTGACGCTCGACAGCGGCGAGTACATCGCCTGGACGATCAACACCGAATCGCGCGCGGTCACGCGCTACGACAACTTCCCCGTCACCAGCGTCGCCGTCCACGGCGGGCGCGTGCTGGGCGCCACGCCCACGGGCATCTACGCACTGGAGGGCGACGATGACGACGGCGAAGACATCGCCGCGCGACTGCGCTTCGCGTTGACGCAAATGGGCAGCGGGCAGCTCAAGCGCATGGAGGCCGCCTACCTCGGGTTCACCGCCACCGGGGACCTGGTGCTGAAACTCATCACCACCACCGACAAGCTGGCGCGCGAGGCCCGCCTGTTCCGACTGACCCCGCGGCGGACCGGCGTCGACCACGAGGCCCGAGTGAAGTTCGGGCGCGGCACCCGCAGCGTCTACTACGGCTTCGAGCTCGTGAACGTCGACGGCGCCGACTTCGATCTCGACGTGGTGAAGGTGCTGCCGCTCGTGCTCGATCGGCGAATCACCGGCAGCGGGGAGGGTCGCTGACGTGGCTGCTCGCTGGTGGACCCTCAAGGAGCTGGTCGACCTCGCCATCCCCGGGTTCGGGATCACCGATGTTGACATTGCCGGTGCGAGCGGCGGCGTCGATCTGGCGACCTACGAGTGGGAGGGGCGCCTCACGGCGACCACGACCGTCGTGCGCCGCGAGCTCGTCGTCAACTTCGGCATCGAGGCGCCGCGCTTCCTCGGCGCGCAGGTGCGCATCACCGAACTGGCCAACTCGACGCAGCAGGGGCAGCTCGACCTCTACAGCAACTACGTGAACGCCGAATGCTTCACGTTCGAGAACCCCAATTCGTTCCTCACCAGCGCCTCGTGGCCGCAGGTGAACCGACCGACCGCCGTGCAGGTCGCGATGTCGCCGAACCCGTCGGCCATCCTCGCCACCATCCCCAAGATTTTTGAGCCCGACGGCTTCACCGAGACCATCACGATCGGCATTCGATCGTCCGCCGAGAACACCAACGGGCTCGTCTCGATCTCGGGGCGCTTCCGGATCGAGTTCTTCGTCGACCTCGGGAGCAGCGACTTCTGGACCGACTTCATCGGGACGTCGCCGGCATGACCCGCATTCGACGCCACCAGCGACCGATCGGCGCCCGCGTCGACGTGCATGTGCTCGTGCACCACTCGCGGCAGCACCCGGAGTGGCTGGAGCAGTGCCTCGGCTCCCTGCGCGACCAGCCCGTCAACGTCGATCTCGTCTACAGCGAGGACGCCAACGTGGGTCGCCTCCGCGCGCTGGCCTTCGAGGCCGGGCGCGCGCCGCTCGTCAGCTTCATCGACGACGACGACTGGTGCGCGCAGGGCGTGTTCGACGCCTGCTGCGACGTGCTGGATGCCGATGCAGGGCTCGTCGGCGTCTACACCAACTGGACCAGCCTCCGGCCCGATGGCAGCCTGCAGGCGCGCGAGCTCCCCGAGTGGGCTCCGCTGCTGCAGGTGCATGGCCACGCTTCGATCCTGCACACCAAGGTCTTCCGACGGGCGCCGGTGATGGAGCTGCTTGCGGGCCTCGCCACGTGGGACACGCTCGAGGAGGCCTGGCTGGTCGCGAAGCTGGTCGAGTCCGGCCGCTGGCGCCGCCTGCCCATCAATGGGCACTTCAAGCGCGTGGGCTTCGGCGGCGGCGCGGGCAGCCGCATCACCGTCCAGCACCTCGCGCGCTATGCCGCCGAAACCTCCGCGATTCTGCATCGCGCCCACCGCCGCCACCACGAGGCCGCCGCATGAGCAACTGCGCACCCCCCGCCAGCTTCGCCGCCACCGTCGTCAGCAACGCCTACGAGCGGTTCACCAACCTGGCGAACCAGACGTACACGCTCGCCCTCGGCGCCACCGACCAGCTCGGCGGCTTCGCCATCAACCCGGTGGCCTTCAACGCCTCGTTCAACTTCGAGGACGCGCTGACCAGCTTCCAGCGGCCGACGCGCCCCGACGTCGACTTCGAGGCCTTCCGCGTGAACGCGCCGCCGATGCCGGCGGCACCCGAGGGCTTCAACGCCGTCGACATCGCGCTCTCGCCGGCGCCGACCTTCGACGTGCAGGCGCCCGAGCTGCGGCAGATCCCGGCACCGGAGCGGCCGGACATCGTGGCCCCGGGCGACGCGCCGCGCTTCGATCCGGTGGTGATGCCGGACCGACCGGAGTTCGAGCTCCCGCCGCTGCCGACGCTCGAGACCCTGAACCTGCCCGCGGCGCCGGACATCCAGCTCCCCGTCTTCGACGCCGTGGCGCCCGAGTACGACATCCCCGAGCTCAACGAGGTGTGGAGCTTCGAGCCACAGGCCTACGTGAGCCAGATGCTCGACACGGTCAAGGGGCGGCTCGGCAGCATGCTCGCCGGTGGCACCGGGCTGCCCGAACCGATCGAGCGCGCGCTGTTCCAGCGCGGTCGCGCACGTCTCGACGAGGAGGCGATGCGGGCCACGCAGCAGGTCTACGGCGAGTTCGCGTCGCGCGGCTGGTCGGAACCGAACGGCATGCTCGCGAGCCGCGTCGATCAGATCACGCAGAACAGCCAGAACCGTGCGGCCGACCTGAATCGCGACGTCGTGATCCAGGTGCACAACGTCGAGATCGAGAACCTGCGCTTCGCCGTGCAGCAGGGCATCGCGCTCGAGACCGCCTTCGCCGGCCTGCACCTCGAGGAGCAGCGCCTCATGCTCGCGGCCGCGCAGTTCCTGCGCGACAGCTCGATCGCGGTGCTGAACGCGCGAATCGCGGTCTTCAACGCGCGCCTGCAGGCCAACCAGACCGAGGCCTCGGTGTTCACCGAGCGCGTGCGTGCCGAGCTCGCCAAGGCCGAGGTCTACCGCGCCGAGATCGAGGGCGCGCGCGTGCGCGGCGAGATCAACGAGCAGCGCGTGCGGCTCTACGGCGAGCAGGTGCGCACCGTCGGCGTGCTCGCCGACGTGTACCGGACGCAGGTGCAGGCGGTGCAAGCCGAGGTCGAGACCAACACCCAGCGCATCGAGGCCTTCCGGGCCGAGGTGCAGGCCTACAGCGAGCGCTGGCGCGCCCACGTGTCGGAGTGGGAGGGCTACCGCGCCGGCATTGACGCGGAGGGGCGTCGCGCCGATGTGTACGGCACGCTCGCGCAGGCCTTCGCCACCCGCGTCGGCGCCTGGGATCGCGAGCAGAACGTCAAGATCGAGCGCGAGCGCCTGCGCATCGGGCAGCACGACCAGCGGCTGCGGGTGTGGGACGGGGAGCTCCGCCGCGTACTCGCCCTGCTGGAGACCGAGCGCACGCGCGTCGGTGCCGTTGCCCAGGGTGCCAACGCCGTCGCCCAGCTCTACGCCGCGGACGCCAGTGTGTCGCAGGCGGAGAGCGCGGCCCACGACCGCACGTTCGAGCTCGGCCTGCGCCGCGAGGAAGCGCGGGTGAACGTCGACCTGCGGCAGGGTGAGATCCGCATCCAAGAGAACATCCAGCTCCTGACCCTGCTCGCGCGCACCCGCGAGACGCTGGCGCAGGTGTTCAGCCAGCTCAGCGCCAGCACCATGAGCGCGATCAACTTCTCGGCCAGCGTCGGCAGCTCCACCAGCCAGAGCGCGAGCTGCAGCACGTCCTTCAACTACAGCGGCGAGATCGCCGACGCCCCTGGCGCCTAACCGGAGAGCAGTATGGCCATCAACGACGACCTCAAAAAGACGATCCGCGACGCGCCGGTGACGGTGGTGCGGCCCACTGCAGCCAGCTTTAACCAGAAGCCCCCCGTGAGCTTCATCGAGCCGCAGGACATCAACGAGTTCTCGCCGCGCCCGCGTGCGCCGGGCGAATCGCGCGGCAGCCAGCTTCTGCGCGATGCCCGCTACGGCTTCACGCCCGAGGGGCAGGCCAAACAGTTCCGCGAGAACTTCCCGAACGCCACGACCGCCGCACCGGCGGCTGCGCTGCCGCGCCCCGGCATAGCTTCGGAGGCGCCGGCTCGGGCTGCTGGCGGCGGCTCACAGGCACTGCCGGTGGCTGCGGCGGCCGCAGCACCGACCGCTGCACTCGCGCGACCGGCCGCACCCTCGGGCACCCCGGGCGTCCAGTTCAACACCGGGCAGCCCGGCGACGTGCAGCCCCCGACGCAGCCGAACATCGGGTACTTCACCGGCTCGGACGGGAAGCGCCGCGACATCACCGGCAATCAGGCCGACGCACTGGCCGCGCGCGTGCAGAGCGTGCCGGGCGCTGCGCCGGCGCCGACGGCACCTGCGCCGGTGCTCGCCCGTCCCGCCGTCGATCCGATGGCGCTGGCCGGGCAGGGCGCGGCCGGGCAGCGTGGCGAGGCCGCGGCGACGCGTCGCGACGCCGAATCCTTCCTTAACCCGATGAGTGCCTCGGCGGAGGCCATGCGCCGGCTGGAGAACGCGCAGGGCAGCTACTTCAACAAGGGAAGCCCGAGCGCCCGCGCCTTCGCCGCCGAGGCGATCCTCGGGCAGCTCCGTGCCGGCAACGCAGCGAGCGCCACGCGCCAGCAGCAGATCGGCGAAACGCTGCAGCAGGGCGCCGCCGGCGCCGTCGACGTCGGCCAGCAGGCTGCGACGCTGGAGGATGCCCGGGACGCTCGCCAGACCACGGCCACGCTGCGCCGCGAGGAAATGGATGCCTCGGCGCCGGTTCTGCAGCTCGCCGGCGGGACGGCCGGCCGCGTCGGCCGCGACGGTGTCGTGCGCACGCTGGTCGGCGAAGACGGCGCTCCCGCGCGCGCCGCCCAGCAGGCCAACGGCCTCGACCCGACCGAGGTGTTCAAGGCCGCGGCCGCACAGCGCGGCGACATCGCCAACAACCCGCTACTGGACCCCGAGACCCGAGCCGCCGCCCTGGCCGAGTTCGACGCCGGTCCCTTGGGACAGGCCCTTGCGGCCGCGCTACCATCGTCCCCGCAGGGAGCTGGCGCGTCCCGTCCGTCGTTCGATCAGCTCAAGGCCGCGAACCCGAACGTCAGCGACGCCGAACTCCGCGACTACTACAGCCGAACCTACGGGACCCCCTAAAACGCCATGGCCATCGTCGACCCGTTCAAGCCTCAGACCAACGGCGCGGGAACCGGGATCGTCGATCCGTTCAAGGCCCCGCGCGCGACCCTGCAGCGGCCGGCGCCGCAGCCGGCAGCCGAGCCGTCGAGCATCCTGCGCCGCACGCTCGGCGACTCCGCCGTCGACCTCGGCCGCGGCGTCGTCGGGGTCGGCGAGGCCGTCGTCGGCTTGGGCAACCTCGCGACCTTCGGCGGCGCCGGCAAGGCCTTGGAAGCCGTCGGCTACGCCCCGCAGCGCGCCAAGGACTTCATCGGCGAGGCGTACTCGCCGGAGCGGCAGCTCGCGAACCAGAAGGTGCAGGACGCGGAGGGTTTCGTCGACACG
>JBOFQO010000200.1:0-4697 GCA_051660925.1 Silanimonas sp.
GCCCTCTGCAAGGACAAGCTCGGCGTCAAGGTGCATTGGACGGTGCCCGACTACCTGCAACGCTCGGCGCGGCACCTCGCCAGCAAAACCGACCTCGCCCACGCGATGGCGGTCGGAAAGGCGGCCGTCGAGCTCGCACTCGCGGGAAAGAACGGCGTCATGCCGACCATCCAGCGCACCAGCGACAAGCCCTACCGCTGGAAGATCGCGCCGCATCCGCTTTCCGAGATCGCCAATCACGAGAAGACCATGCCGAAGGCCTTCATCCGCAAGGACGGCTTCGGCATCACCGAGGCCTGCCGCACGTACCTGGAGCCGCTGATCCGCGGCGAGGCGCCGCCGCCCTACGGCAAGGACGGCCTGCCGGCCTTCGTGCGCCCGACCCTGCCCCTGTTGGCGAAGAAGCTACCGTCCTGGTCAAAGTGAGTTGACGGGCACACCGGGGCGCTGGACACGCCTCCAAGCGGGGCTATGCTCAGGCCATCGAAGACGGAGCTCGCATCCGGCATGGCCGCTTCCCCGCAGGGCGCCCCAGGCATCACCGCTCTGCTGCGCGCCTCACTGACGGGCATCGGCGGGCGGCTGTTGGGCGCGATGCTGGTGGCCAGCACGCTGATCAGTACCGCCGTCGCCGGCGTCGAGGTCTGGTCCGGCTACCAAGACGACCTCCGCGAGCTGCAGGCCGACATCGAGCGCATCAGTCGCGCCAGCCTCGATCCGATCGCCCTGTCGCTGTGGAACTACGACGACGCGCAGCTGCGGCTGCAGCTGGACGGCATCCGTCAGCGGCCCTATGTGGCGGCCGTCGAGGTCCGCGAACGCGGCGTCGGCGGTGACCATGGCGCGCTGCGTGCGCGCGTCGGCGAGGAAGCGCAGGGCGAAAGCCGCGTCGAACGGCTGCCGCTGTCCTACAACCGCGACGGCGAAAACGCCGACCTCGGCACCCTGATCGTGGAACTCGACATCGGCGCCGTGCGCCAGCGCGCGCTCGAACGCGCGGTCAGTACCCTGATCACCCAGGGCGGCATCACCCTGCTGATCAGCTTGGCACTGCTGCTTCTGGTACGGCAGATCATCACGCGGCACCTGTCGGCACTGGCCGACGCGGCGCAGCGCTTTGACCTGCGCGACGAGGCCGCCAGCTTCCGGGTCCGGCCGCGCGGCTCGGGCCCCAGCGACGAGATCGACCGCGTGATCGACGCGCTGGAGACGATGCGCAGTAGCCTGCACGGCGCCTACCGCGACCTCGCCGACACCAATGCGGCGCTGCAGGCCGATATCGCCGCACGCCTGCGCGCTGAGGCGGCGGCCGACCACCTCGCCAACCACGATGCGCTGACCAACCTGCCGAACCGCCGACTGCTGTTCCAGCGATTGGCGCATGAGTTGGCCGTGGCGGAGCGCAGCGGCACGCAGGGCGCGATGATGTTCATTGACCTCGACCACTTCAAGACGCTGAACGATGCGCGCGGCCACAGCATCGGCGACGCCGTGCTGATCGAGGTATCGCGGCGCCTGCGCGCGCAGCTGCGCGAGATCGACTTGGTGGCGCGGCTCGGCGGCGACGAGTTCGTGGCGGTGCTGCCGATGCTCGGCGAGCTTCGCGAACGCGCCGCCCATAACGCACAGGCCGCCGCCGAGAAGCTGCGCAACGCACTGGCTGAGCCGATCGTGGTGCGTGACGAAGTGTTCCGGCTGTCGGCGAGCATCGGCGTGGCGCTGTTCCCCGACGACGGTGGCAGCCCGGAGAACCTGATCAAGCACGCCGACACGGCGATGTACCAAGCCAAGACGGAAGGCCGGAACACCATCCACTTCTTCCAGCGCGACCTGCTGGCGGCGATGGAGGAGCGCCACGCGCTGGAAACCGACTTGCGCCGCGCACTGGTCGAGGGCGCGCTCGATGTCGCTTATCAGCCGCTCGTCGATGCGCACGGTGGCGTCCGCGGCGCCGAGGCGCTGGTGCGCTGGACGCACCCGACACGCGGCCCGGTGTCGCCGGCGCAGTTCATCCCGCTGTGCGAGGAGAGCGGGCTGATCATCAACCTCGGCGACTGGGTGCTGCGCGCGGTGCTGAAGCAGGTGCAGCAGTGGCGCCGCGGTGGCCTGCTCGGGCCCCAGCAGTACATCAGCGTCAACATCAGCCCGAGGCAGTTCCGTCAGCAGGGCTTCGAAGACCGCCTACTCGCCGCGATGCATGAGTTCGAAGTGCCGCCGTCGACCCTGGTTCTGGAGATCACCGAGGGCGTGGTACTCGGCGACATCGATAGCGCCATCCAGCGCATGAACGCGCTGCGCGCGCGCGGCATCCGCTTCTATATCGACGACTTCGGCACCGGCTACTCGTCGATGGCCTATCTGAAGCGTCTGCCCGCCGACGGCTTGAAGATCGACAAGGGCTTCGTGCGCGACCTCGGCACCGATGCCAACGATGCCGCCATCGTCGACGCCATCCTCGCGATGGGACGGCACTTCGGCCTGACGGTCGTCGCCGAGGGCGTGGAAACCGAATCGCAGGCGCAGTACCTGATCCAGCGCGACTGCGCGCTGCTGCAGGGCCATCATCTGGGCCGCCCGGCCGACGCGGCCCGCTTCGCTGAATCCTTCCTGCGCCGGCGTACGCTGGTGTAACCCTGACCCACGTCGCGCCGAACTGGGGGCATGCCCGCCCCTGAGCTCGTCCGTGACCGCCCTGGCCCTGCCCCTCGCGATGACCGCCCCGCCACCGCCAGACACCGCCCTTGGCACCCTGTTCTGCGCGGGGCGCAGCGGCGACGAGGCGCGCTATGCACAGGCGCTGCGCCAATGCGCGGTGCTGCTGCGCCGCTTCACCGCGGGCAAGCTGCAGCGGATGGCGCCAGGCATGCTCGGTGACGCCGAGGACGTGGTGCAGGAGTGCTTGCTGGCCCTGCACCTGAAATCGCACACCTACGATGCGTCGCAACCCTTTGAGCCGTGGCTGTACGCCGTCGCTCGCTACAAGCTGATCGACCTGCTGCGCCGCCGCCAGCCGGGCCGCGAGCTCAGCCTCGACCTGCTGGCCGAGACGCACGAGTTCGCCGACCCGTCGGAGTCGACCGAGCCGCAAGCCGGCGCCGACTTGGCCGTGCTGCTCGCCCAGCTGCCCGACAAGCAGCGCCGCCCGATCGAACTCGTGAAGCTCGAGGGCCGTTCGGTGGTCGAGGCCGCCGCCAGCACCGGTCTCTCCGTTTCCGCCGTGAAAGTCGGCATCCACCGCGGATTGAAGGCGCTCGCGAAGCACCTCGCCGCCGACGGACACACGCTATGAAAACCGATGACCTGATCACCCTGCTGGCCCGCCAGCCCGACGCCCTGCCGAAGACCCGTCCCGCCCGCGACGCGGTGCTCGCCGCGCTGCTCGGCCTGGGCGCAGCCTTCCTTCTGATGGCCCTACTGATGGGGCCGCGCGCCGACCTCGTCGCCGCCCTGGCCGCGCCGCTGTTTTGGCAGAAGGTGGGCGCGCTGGGTGCCCTCGCGGCCCTGGCCGGCATCGCCGTCTATCGCGCCGGCTTGCCAGGCCGCGCGTTGGCGCCGCTTGAGCGCCTGCGCTGGGCCGTGCCGGCCTGGCTGGCCGTCGCCACCGTGGTGACGGTGGCCGCCGCGCCGGCCGGCGAGCGTCTCGGGCTGTTCCATTCGCCGACCATCCTCGTCTGCCTGTCGATGGTGCCCCTGCTGTCCGTGCTTCCCGCGGCGGCCATGGTCTGGGCGCTGCGCCGCGCCGCGCCCACCGACCCGGCTCGCGCCGCCCGGGCCATCGGAGGGATGGCCGGCGCGACCGGCGGCCTGGCCTACGCCTTCCACTGCCAGGCTGATCAGCCAGGCTACGTACTGGTCTGGTATGGGCTCGCCGTGGCCCTCACTGTCGTGCTGACCCAAGCCACCGCCACGCGGTGGCTTCGCTGGTGATGCGGCGGCGCAGCATGACCGGGCCGCGATCGTGCGGCGCCGCGCCATTCAAGGCCCGTCGTCCGGCATAGCGCCCCGCTCCCCCATCGGCAATACTCGACCCAAGGCGGCCGTCCGGCCGCCTTCTCGTGTCTGGGTTCAAGTCCGAAGTCTGGGGAGGTCAGGATGTTGGAGCAGTACGGAATCGCCATCGCACTGTCGTGTGCCGTGGTCGCCATCCTTTACGGCATCGTGTCAGCGCGCTGGATCCTCGCGCAGCCGGCCGGCAACGAACGAATGCAGCAGATCGCCGCCGCGATCCAGGAAGGCGCGGGGGCCTACCTGCGGCGGCAGTACACCACCATCGCCGTCGTCGGCGTCGTGCTCTTCCTGGTGATCGGCTTCGTGCCGGCCCTGGGCTGGCAGACCGCCATCGGCTTCGCCCTCGGCGCCGTGCTCTCGGGCTTGGCCGGATTCATCGGCATGTTCGTCTCGGTGCGCGCCAACGTCCGCACCACGCAGGCCGCGACCAAGGGCCTGAACGAAGCGCTGAACGTCAGCTTCAAGGGCGGTGCCGTCACCGGCTTGCTGGTCGTCGGCCTTGGCCTGCTTGGCGTGGCGGGCTACTTCTGGTTCGTCGGCGGCGCGGTGAATGACGAAGCGGCGATCAAGGCCGCCCTGCAGCCGATGATCGGCCTCGCCTTCGGCAGCTCGCTGATCTCGATCTTCGCGCGCCTCGGCGGCGGCATCTTCACCAAGGGCGCCGACGTCGGCGCCGACCTCGTCGGCAA
>JBOFQO010000201.1:0-10357 GCA_051660925.1 Silanimonas sp.
CACATCGTCGCTGTCGTACAGGCCGATCTCCTCGCGCCCTAGGCTGATGCCGAAGGCGTCGACGGCCTGCGTCACCGCGTTCTCAGCGGCGCGCTGGGCGACGGCGGCGTTCGGTAACGCCGCAGCGACGAGACAGGCCACCAGCGTGACGCGGGGCCACCGGCTAGATCGGGGGGTTGGCACGTGGGGCGGTGCTCGGGGACGGTAGCGTTATATAGTAACGTTTGATGTGCCGACTGTGCCTCCGCTGGGTCATCCGGGCTGTCGCCACGTCGGTTAGGCTTCTTTCCCCCCGCTTCGTCCTCGCACGTCCATGCCCTCCATCGCCCGCCCGGTGTCCGCGTGAGTCCGCGGAACCTATTGATCCTCGTTGCCTTCGAGGGCTTCGCATCACTCGCGTTCGAAGTCATCGCGCTGCGTCGGATCGTCCCCTACGTGGGCAGTTCGATCACCGTCACCGCGCCGACCATTGCGATTTTCCTTGCGGCCCTGGCGCTCGGCTACTTCGCCGCGTCGCGCGTGCGGGAGAACTACGAGCGCACCGTGCTGCGCAACTTCGTCATCGCCGCGCTCGTCGGCGGCTGCATGCTGTCCGAATACGGCGCGGCACTGGTGTTTGGTCTGATCCCGTCGCCGGTCGTGGCCTTGCCCGTCTACCTGATCGCGTCGATGGCGCCGCCGGCCTACTTCCTCGCGCAGACGGTGCCGGTGTTGTCGAACATCCTCGGTAAAGCGCGAGTCGGCGAAGCCGGCGGCCTCGCGCTGGCCTGGTCGACCTTCGGCTCGGTGTTCGGCGCGCTCGGCCTGTCGCTCATCGTCATGCAACATCTCGGGGTCAGCGCGGCGGTGCTGATCACCGCGCTGGGCCTGCTGGTCGCCGCCATGTGGGCCGCGCTGCAAATGGGGCGGCGGTGGGTCCTGGCCGCCATCGCCGCTTGTGCCGTACCGATCGTCGCGGTGAACATGCTGCCTCGGCTCGGCGTGGCCGACACCGCTTACGCCGACTACGCTGTCGTTCCGATGTTTCCGCCGATGGGCGGCACACCGCCGGCACGCGCCTTCATGGTCAATAGCCAGTACGCGTCCCTGCTCGATTCCAGCAGTCCGCCGAAGCGCTGGCCCTACCTCGACTACATGGCGCTGCAGATCAGCGATGTCCATCGCTTTGTTGGGCGCGACGTCCTCGTGCTCGGGGCCGGAGGTTTCGCGTTGTCGATCGGCGACCCGCTCAATGCCTACACCTATGTCGACATCGATCCGAAGATCCGCGAGATCGCCGAACAGCACTTCCTCGGTACCCCGGACAAGCCCGGCGAGATCAATGGACGATTCATCGCTGACGACGCGCGCAGCTACGTGCTGAAGACGACCGAGCGCTACGACGCTATCGCCGTCGATGTCTTCTCGTCGCACTTCACGGTGCCGCCGCAGTTGGTGACCGTGGAATTCTGGTCGTCCCTTCGGCCGCGACTGAAGCCGGAAGGTATCGTCCTGATCAATCTGATCCTCGACCCGACGCTTCGCGACGCCTATGCCCGGAACGCCATCGCGAGTGTCGAAGCCGCCCTCGGCCGCTGCGCGGTGCACGTGGTCCATCCGCGGGAGCCGAAATCGAACGTGGTGCTCAGCTGCCGACCCGGCGATGCGCCGCCGCCGCCTGTGCGTCTGTACACGGATGACCGCAATGCCGTGGACTGGGATCGCCAGATCCGCGGTGGGTGACGAGTTCGACCACAGCATCTTGTGTTGACCGCGTGCGCCAACCCCCATAGGCTGTGGTCGTCGGTTCCCGGGCTTGCCCGGGATGAAAAGGGAACCCGGTGCGATTCCGGGGCTGCCCCGCAGCGGTAAGTGGAAACGACCGCCGTCAATGCACTGGGCCTCACCGCCCGGGAAGCGACGGCCAGTAGGAGGAAGGCGAGCCCTTCCGCGTCCGCGAGCCCGAAGACCTGCCGACCCGCCGCGCGACGCACAACGCGCGGTGTCGCTCGTCGCTCCCGAGGGAGGAGTTGGCGGCCCGTGCTCCACGACGGAGAACCACCGATGAGCACCATCCCCGCGACGGCCGACGCCGTCGAAGGCGCGCGCCTGCGCGCCGCTGAAACCCCCTCGTACAACACCCCTACTGAAGCGGCCGGCTTCGACCTGCGCCCGCCGCATCACGCACCGGCGATGAGCGTCACCAAGCGCGATGGTCGCCATGAGCCGGTCGACCTCAACAAGATCGTCCGCGCCGTGATGCGCTGCGCGGAAGGGCTTCACGCCGTCGACCCGATGCGCGTGGCCACGCGCACGATCTCGGGCCTCTACGACGGAGCCACCACACGCGAGCTCGACGAACTCTCCATCCGCACCGCCGCGTTGCTGACCGCCGAGGAGCCCGAGTACGGCCGCCTCGCCGCGCGCCTGTTGGCCGGAGTCATCGAGAAAGAGGTCGGCGGGCAGGGCATCCACGCCTTCTCGCAGAGCGTGCAGCGTGGCGCCGAGCTCGGCCTCGTCAACGAGCGCCTGCTTGGATTCGTGCAGCAGCACGCGCGGAAATTGAACGACGCACTCGACCGCCGTCACGATCAGCGCTTCGATTACTTCGGCCTGCGCACCGTCTACGACCGCTATCTGCTTCGCCACCCGCAGACGCGGCTGGTCATCGAGACGCCGCAGCAGTTCTTCCTGCGCATCGCCTCGGCGCTCGCCGGCTCGGTGCCGGAGGCGCTCGAGCTCTACGGCCGGATGGCGAGGCTGGAGTACCTGCCGAGCTCGCCGACCCTGTTCAACAGCGGCACGCGGCACGAGCAACTGTCGAGCTGCTTCCTGCTCGATTCGCCGGAGGATTCGCTGGAAGGGATCTATAAGGCCTACACCGACGTCGCGCGGCTGTCGAAGTTCGCCGGCGGCATTGGGCTGTCATTCACCCGCGTGCGCTCGCGCGGTGCGCTGATCCGCGGCACGAACGGTCTGTCGAACGGCATCGTCGCCTGGTTGAAGACGCTGGACGCCTCGGTGGCGGCGGTGAACCAGGGCGGCAAGCGCAAGGGTGCGGCCTGCGTCTACCTGGAAACCTGGCACGCGGATATCGAGGAGTTCCTCGAGCTGCGTGACAACACCGGCGACGAGGCGCGGCGCACGCACAATCTCAATCTCGCGCATTGGGTGCCGGACCTGTTCATGCGTCGCGTCGAGGCCGACGGGCACTGGTCGCTGTTCAACCCGGGCGACGTGCCCGAGCTGACCGACCTGCACGGCGCCGATTTCGAGCGGGCCTACCAGGGCGCGGAGGCGCGTGGACTGGCCCGCAAGCAGGTGCGCGCCCGCGACCTCTACGCGCGGATGATGCGCACGCTGGCGCAGACCGGCAACGGCTGGATGAACTTCAAGGATCGCGCGAATGCCACCTGCAACCAGGCGGCGCGTGCCGGCAACGTGGTGCATTTGTCGAACCTGTGCACCGAGATCCTCGAGGTCACGTCGAGCGCGCACACCGCCGTGTGCAATCTCGGTTCGATCAACCTCGCGCAGCACCTCGGCGAGGACGGCGTGGACTTCGAGCGCCTCGGCGAGACCGTGCGCGCCGCGGTGCGCCAGCTCGATCGCGTCATCGGCCTGAACTTCTACCCGATCCCCGAAGCCGCGGCGTCAAACGCCCGATGGCGCCCGGTGGGCCTTGGCTTGATGGGTCTGCAGGACGTGTTCTTCGCCCTGCGTCTGCCCTTCGACAGCGAGGCGGCCAAGGCGCTCTCCACGCGGATCAGCGCCGAGATCTACTTCCACGCCTTAAGCGCCAGCTGCGATCTGGCGGAAGCCGCGGGTTCGCATCCGGCCTTTGCCGACACGCATGCCGCGCAGGGCCGGCTGCAGTTCGACCTGTGGGGCGTTGATCCCTCGGACGAGCCGCGCTGGGCCGCATTGAAGGCGCGCATCGCCACCCACGGCCTGCGCAACTCACTGCTCGTCGCCATCGCGCCGACGGCGACGATCGCATCGATCGCCGGCTGCTACGAGTGCATCGAGCCGCAGGTGAGCAACCTGTTCAAGCGCGAGACGCTGTCGGGTGACTTCCTGCAGGTGAACCGCCACCTCGTCGAGGAACTCAAGCGCCTCGGCCTGTGGACGCCGGACGTGCGCGACCGCATCAAGCAGGCCGAAGGCTCGATCGCCGGGATCACCGAGATCCCCGAGACGCTGCGCCGCGTGTACCGCACCGCGTGGGAGCTGCCGATGCGCGCGCTGATCGACCTGCAGGCCGCGCGCGGCCCGTACATCGACCAGAGCGCCTCGCTGAACCTGTTCATGGAAAGCCCGAGCATCGGCGCGTTGAGCTCGATGTACATGCATGCGTGGAAGCAGGGGCTGAAGACGACCTACGACCTGCGCTCGCGGCCGGCGACAAAGATCGCGAAGACCACGGTAGCAGCGAGCGCGACGACGCCGCCCGAGGACACCGCGGCCGTGATGTGCTCGCTGGAGAACCCGGGAAGCTGCGAGGCCTGCCAGTGAGCGAGTAGAGAGTGGTGGGGCGAGGAGGGAGGAAAAAGTGGGGTGAGGCAGCTGGTGGCTCAGGGCCTAGGTCGGGGCGGCTCGCGAAAGCGGCGGCGCAGGCTGGTAAGCATCCGGCTTAGTTCGTCCACGTTGGCGAGAAGCGGGTCGAGGTGTTCGGATTCGATCCATCGCAAGCGCTGCACGAGCAGGAGCAGGGTCTCGGCTTCGGCGAGCGAGCCCTGTGCGATGGCCAGGAACTGCGCCTTCTCTTTCCGGCTTTCCCGCGCCCAGCCTTCGGCGATGTTCGACGGCACCGACACCGCCGCCCGCCTCAGTTGGCCCGCCACGCCGAATCGCTCTTCCGCCGGGAGCGCAGCAATCAGCTCGTAGACACCGACCACCCAAACCATCGCCTTCTGCCACAGCACTGAACTCTTGAAGTGCACCGGAGCCCTCCATGGACGCGCCACTCGTTTCTCTCTCCTCTCCACTCTCTGCTTCGCCGCAGGCAAAAACCATCGGAAAACTGCTCGACCCCGGCTTCGACCTGACGCTCCGCCCGATGCGCTATCCGCAGTTCTTCGCGATGTACCGCGACGCGATTCGCAACACGTGGACGGTAGAGGAAGTCGACTTCGCGCCCGATGTGCAGGACCTCGCGACCAAACTCGGCCCGGCCGAGCGGCATCTGGTGCAGCGGCTCGTCGCGTTCTTCGCGACCGGCGACTCGATCGTGGCGAACAACCTCGTGCTGAATCTCTACCGGCACATCAACGCGCCGGAAGCGCGGATGTACCTGTCGCGACAGCTGTACGAGGAGGCGCTGCACGTGCAGTTCTACCTCACCCTGCTCGACGCCTACCTGCCTGACCCGGCCGAACGTGCGAAGGCTTTCGCGGCGGTCGAGAACATCCCGAGCATCAAGGCCAAGGCCGATTTCTGTTTCCGCTGGATCGACCACCTGCAGTCGCTGGAGCGCCTGGCGACGGCCTCCGACCGCCGGCAATTCCTGCTCAATCTCGCCTGCTTCGCGGCCTGCATCGAAGGCCTGTTCTTCTTCGCCGCCTTCGCCTACGTCTACTACCTGCGCTCGCGCGGGTTGCTGCACGGGCTCGCCTCTGGCACCAACTGGGTGTTCCGCGACGAGAGCGCGCACATGGCTTTCGCGATGGAGGTGCTGCGCACCGCGCGCGAGGAGGAGCCCGACCTCTGCGATGCCGCTTGGGCCGCCGACGTCGATCGCATGCTCGACGAAGCCGTGGCCGTCGAGCTGGCCTTTGCCGCGGACGTGCTGTCCGGCGGCATGGCCGGGCTCTCGCTGACGGACATGCGCGAGTACCTCGACTACGTCGCCGACCAGCGCCGCGTGCAGCTCGGCCTGCAGGCCAAGACCGGGGCGCGGAATCCGTTCCCGTTCATGGACCTGCAGGACGTGCAGGAGCTGACGAACTTCTTCGAGCGTCGCGTCAGCGCCTACCAGGTCGGCGTGGAGGGCGAGGTGGCGTTCGACGCGGCCTTCTGAGCGCGAAGTGCGCGACACTAGGGCTCGACCACCGCCGAACGCCGCCCGCGATGTCGCTCCGCATCCTCACCGTCGAAGACCAGGCCGACGTCGCCGCGAACATCTGGGACTACTTCCACGCCCGCGGTCATGTCGTCGACCATGCGCCGGACGGCGAGTCCGGGCTGCGGCGGGCGATGTCGGAGAGCTTCGACGTGATCATCCTCGACCTCGGTCTGCCGCGCCTCGACGGGCTGAAGCTGTGCCGCGCGCTCCGAGAGGCCGGGCGCGGGGTGCCGGTGATCATGGTGACCGCTCGCGATCAGCTCGAGGACAAGCTGAAAGGCTTCGCCGAGGGTGCGGACGATTACCTCGTGAAGCCTTTTGCGCTTCGCGAGCTGGATGCGCGCGTGAAGGTGCTGGTCGGGCGCGCTGGCGCGGGCCGTGCCGCCGTCTTGTCGCGCTACGGTCTTGAGCTCGACGCGGCCTCGCACGTCGCCCGCCGCGAGGGGCAGACCATCGCACTCAGTCGCGCCCAGATCATGCTGCTTGACTGTCTGCTTCGTGCGGCCCCGAAAGTCGTCGATCGCGACACGCTGGCCCGTGCGCTGTGGGGCGAGCAGGGCGGCGACGTCGCGGCCCTGCACACGCACATCCACGCCCTTCGCGCGCTCGTCGATCGTCCGTTCGCCACACCGTTGATCCACACCGTGTACGGCGTGGGCTATCGCATCGAGGGCGCGGAGTGAGCGGGACGTGGTCGCTTCGCAAGCGCGTCGGCCTGGCCTTCGCCGCGCTCGGCTTCGCGTTCTGCGTCGGCTTCGCGGCCTTGACCTGGTTCGTCGCCGAGGACCAGGAGCACATCGTCATCAATGCCCTGCTCGAGGACGCCGCCGAAGCCCATGCGAATGCCGGCGCGGACGCCGCGGCCGCCGCCGCTGGCGGCTCGATCGAGGTGTTCCCGCTTGCCCGGGCGCCCGAGCGCTTCCGTGGGCTGTCGCCGGGCATCCACGAGCCCGACGAACCCGACCGCATCGGGCTCCACGTCGGGATCTACGACCATCGCGGCGAACGCTATGTGGTGCTGGCCGACGTCGGTGAGATCGAGGCGCTGGAGCGCTACCTCGCCTGGAAGATGCTGCTGATCGTCCTGGTCGGCACCGTGCTGGCCGGCTGGGCCGGCCGGCTGCTGTCGTCGGTCGTGATCCGGCCGGTGGAGCGTTTGGCGGAGCGGATCGCCGAGCTGCCGGTGGCGCCATCCGAGACACACTTCGAGCGCGAGTTCTCCACCGATGCGCTGGGCGCGATCGCGCACGCGATCGACGGCTACCAGCAGCGCCTCGTCGCGTCCGACGCGTCGGAGAAGGCGTTCTTCGCCGATGCCAGCCACGAGCTGCGGACGCCGCTTTCCGTCGTGCATGGTGCCCTTGAGGTCATGTGCGACGACCCGTCCGTCGTCGCGTCGCAGCGACCGCGGCTCGACCGGATCGAGCGCGCGCTGGGCGAGCTCGGCTTCATGCTGGACGCGCTGCTGCTGGGCGCTCGCCGACCGCCGGCCGACCGCGAGCGACTGGCGCTCACGGCGCTCGTTTCGGCGTCTGTGTCGCGCGTCGCCGCGCTCGATCCGTCCGTGGCCGAGCGCATCACCGTCGTTCATCGCGACCCGGGCGATGTCGATGCACCTCGACGCTGGGCCGATGCGCTGTTCGACGTCCTGCTGCTCCGCCTAGCGATCCGCTACCCCGCCTCGCGCTGGGTGCTCGAGATCGCCGGCAACCGCTGCCGGCTGCAGGAAAGCGACGCGGCCGCCGGTCATGCCATCCAGTCGGGTTCGCGCACCGATCTCGGGGTCAGCCTGCGATTCGTCGAACGCCTGTGCCAGTCGATCGGCTGGACGCTGATCGTCGAGTCCGGCGAGTCGGACGGGGCGGGGATCGTCGTCATCGTGCGCGGCGCGCTCCCCGACTGATCCGTGTGGCTGAACGCGCGCGCCGCTTAACGTCGCGCTGAGAATCGGCCAAGGCGCCTTTTCGCCGGCCCTGCCGATGATCCGTCCGCATGGATCGATCATTGACAAGCGCGGCACCTTCCGGCCCGTGGCTGGACCAGCCCGGGCGCCGCGCGGCGTCCGTCGTGCTGGGTGGCTGGCGGTGGCTGGGCGTCGTGGTGCTCGTGATCGGCCTGCTCGCCGTGATCTCCGCCGTGGCGCGGCCGCTGCTGCCGGTCGACGAGACGCGCTACGCCACCGTGGCCTGGGAAATGTGGCGCGACGGGCGCTTCCTGCTGCCGACGCTCAACGGCGAGTTCTACGCGCACAAGCCGCCGGCGCTGTTCTGGCTGGTGCACTTGGGCTGGTGGCTCGCTGGCGTCAACGAACTGTGGCTGCGGGTCATCGGCCCACTGTCGACATTGGCCGCAACCCTGCTCATCGCACGCCTAGGAGCGCGGCTGTGGCCGGCGCACGACGGCGTGGGCCGCCTTGGCGGGCTGATGTTCCTCGGCACGTGGTTCGTCATCGTGTACCAGAGCGCACTGATGTTCGACATGCCGCTGCTGGCCTGCATCGCCGCGGCGTGGATCGGGCTGTGGGACGCGGTATCGACCGGACGCCGGCGTCACTGGGCGCTGCTCGGCGCGGCGATCGGCATCGGCCTGCTGGTCAAGGGGCCGGTGATGCTCGTCTACGTCCTGCCCGTCGCCGCGGGCGCGCGATGGTGGCGGCCCGCGGGCTCGCCGGGCGTCGCGTGGTCCGAACCGACGGTCGCGCTGCTGCTCGCGGTGGCGCCGGTCGGCCTGTGGCTGGCGTCGGCCTCGGGCGCCGGCGACGGCACGTACTTCCACCATCTGCTCATCGACCAGACCGTGGATCGAATCGACGGCGCGATGGGGCACCCGCGGCCGCCGTGGTGGTACCTGCCCTGGCTGCCACTGATGCTGATGCCGTGGGCCTTCTGGCCAGCCGCGTGGCGCGCCGTCGTGCGCCTGCGCGCCGTGCGCGGCGATCCGGGCGTCCGCTTCGTCGTTCTCGGCATCGTCGCGAGCCTGCTGATCCTCAGCCTGGTCGGCGGCAAGCAGGTGCACTACCTGATCCCGCTCGTCGCGCTCGCCGTGCTCGCGATGGCCCGCGGCTTGGTCGAAACCGCCGGCGACGAGGCCGTGCCGCCGTCGCTGGCGCCGTCGCTGACCATCGCCGTGGCCTTCCTCGCGCTGGTCGCCGCGGCGGTGCAATGGTCGCCGACCGGGCTCAGCCAGGCCGATGTCCTGCGCGTTGCGCTGGCGCCGGTCATCGCCTTCCTTCCGGTCGTGCTGATCGAGCATGGCGGCCACGACGCCGCCACGTCCGCGCTGCGATTCGCCGGCGTCAACCTTGTGCTGGTTGGCGCGCTGGTCGCGATCGCGATGCCGCTTCTGCGCGGCACGCTCGACCTGTCCGCTGCCGGTGCGCGCCTCGCCGAAGCGCAGGCGCTCGGACGGCCGACGGCCTACGTCGGGCACTACCAGGGCGAGTTCGGTTTCGTCGGCCGCCTCGCCGAGCCGATGGTGGTGCTGCGTCCCACCGAGGCCGCCGACTGGGCTCGCCGCCATCCCGACGGCCTCGTCGTCGTGCGCCGCAAGCGGATCCACCTCGTGGGCGCGCCGGCCATCGAATTCCGGCAGCCGTACAAGACCGACGAACTGCTGATGCTCCGCGCGTCCGGCCTCGTCGAATCCGGAAGCGTGGTGCGCGAACCGGCGCCCGACATCCCTTGAACCTTCCACACACCGAAGACATGACCCCATCGATCGACCTCCGCCCCGACCTTTCCGTCGTCGTCCCCGCCTTCAACGAGGCCGGTAACGTCGGCCGCCTCGTTGACGAGATCGTCGCTGCGCTACGCGGCCGCATCCCGTTCGAAATGGTCTTTGTCAACGATGCCTCGGGCGACGGGACGCTTCGCGAGCTGCGCGAGGCGCAAGTGCGACATCCCGAGCTGCGCGTGCTCGACCACGGTCGCCAGAGCGGGCAGAGCACGGCGGTGCGCAACGGCGTTAAGGCTGCGCGCGCCGAATGGATCGCGACGCTCGATGGCGATGGGCAGAACGACCCGGCCGACATCCGCTTGCTGCTGGCCGCGCGTTCCATCGCCGAACCGGGCGTGAAGTGCTTCGCCGGCTGGCGCACCACGCGCCGCGACGATGCCGGCAAGCGCATCAGCTCGAAGGTGGCCAACGCCGTCCGCTCGCGCCTGCTGCGTGACGCGACGCCGGACACTGGCTGCGGCCTGAAGCTGTTCGAGCGCCGCGCCTTCCTCGAGCTGCCGTACTTCGACCACATGCACCGCTACATCCCGGCGCTGATGCAGCGCGATGGCTGGGCCACCACCAGCGTGCCGGTGAACC
>JBOFQO010000202.1:0-3714 GCA_051660925.1 Silanimonas sp.
CACTACCTCGCCAAGTTCGCCACCGAGCGCACGCTCACGGTGAACACGACGGCCGCCGGCGGCAACGCCTCGCTGCTGACGCTGGCGGAGTAAGCGCACGATGGCGAAGCCCAAGCCCGGCGGCACGAAGCGCGCGGCGTCCGGCGGCACAGCGTCCGGCACGGCGACGACCGTCGGCGTGTCCCGCAGCGGCGCGTGGGCCTCGCGCGTGCGGCGCGGGGTCGCGGCACCGGGCTTCGCCGCCTTCACCCAAGCGCTGATCGCGCTGAACGCTTTCGCCCTCGGCGTCGAGGCCGTGCCGGCCTTCGGTGAACCGCTGGGCCCGTGGCTCAGCGATTTCTTCGCGCTGTCGACCGCCTGGTTCGTCGTCGAGATCGCGCTGCGCATGGTCGCCCACGGTCGACCGCTGGCCGGCTTCTTTCGCGACGGCTGGAACCTGTTCGACACCGTGGTCGTGCTGGTGTCGCTGCTGCCGCTGGCCGGCGGCGTCGCCATCGTCGCGCGACTGCTGCGCCTGCTGCGGCTCCTGCGGCTGGTGTCGGGCAGCAGCTTGCTGCGCGGCTTCGTCAGCGGCGGCCTGCCGTATGGCCAGCACCTGCTCGCCGGCGGCCTGCTGCTGGCGCTGTCGCTGTATGCCTTCTCGCTGGCTGGCTTCCATCTCGCCGGCGGCGTGTTGGCCGACGCAACGCCCTGGGCTGACCTGCCGAACGCACTGCGCAGCACCGCGGCCTGGAGCGTCGTGCTGGCGCCCCCCCCACTGCCCGACGCCGGCGCGAGCGGCTCGGCCTGGCTGATCGCGCTCGGTATCGCCCACGTCACCTGGCTCGGCCTATTGCTGCGTGGCCTGTTCCAACGGAAGCGCGCTGCATGAAGGCCATCCTGATGCTTATCGCCCTGGTGCTGCTGGCGCTCGCGGCCATGGTCGGCATCCAGCGCGCGTCCTTCGTCAATGCGGCCGTGCCGGCGATCGGCAAGGTCGTGGAGATCGAAGCGCGCGACTCGCGCTGCGGACGCAAGCCGCGCCGGCACTGCACGAAGTTCACCGCCATCGTCGAGTACGTCTATGCGGACGAAACGCGCCGGCTGAACGTTGGCGCCGGGCAGGAGCGTGGCCGCGGCGAGCCGATCAGCGAGGCCGATCGGCGCATCGGCGATCCGGTCGCGCTGCGCGTTCACCCACAGACGCGCGAGGCCCTACCCGACGGCATCGCGGGGCTCTGGGGCCTGCCGCTGATCCTCGGCATCTCCGGCCTGGTGTTCGGCTTCGTCGGGATGATCGCCGGCCGCGGTCGCTAAAGCGGCGCGCGACCGCGCGTCCGTGTCACCCTAGGCGCCTCTTCCCGCCTGCGCCGCCATGCTCCTCGAGTACTACGGCTTCGCCGAAGCGCCGTTCTCGATCACGCCGGACCCGCGCTTCGTCTACCTGAGCGAGCGCCACCGTGACGCGCTCGCGCACCTGCACTACGGCATCACGCAGGGTGGCGGTGGCGGCTTCGTGCAGCTCACGGGCGAAGTCGGCACGGGCAAGACCACGCTGTGCCGCCTGCTGCTGGAGCAGCTGCCGGAGAACGTGCGCGTCGCCCTGGTGCTGAATCCGCTGCTGTCGCCGGTCGAGCTGCTGGAGGCCATTGCCGAGGAACTGCGGCTCGACATCGCGGCTGTGCGCGGCAGCCTGAAGGGCCTGTACGACCGCCTCAACGCCTACCTGATCGACGCGTACGCGCAGGGGCTGCGCGTGGTTGTGATCATCGACGAGGCGCAGAACCTCTCGAAGGACGCGCTGGAGCAGGTGCGCCTGCTCACCAACCTTGAGACGCCAACGCAGAAGCTGCTGCAGATGGTGCTGCTCGGTCAACCCGAACTACGCGACATGCTCGAGAAGCCCGAACTGCGCCAGCTCGCGCAGCGCATCACCGCGCGCTTCCATCTGACGCCGCTGGATGCCGACGAGGTCGATGCCTACGTGCGCCATCGCGTCGCGGTGGCCGGCGCCACGCGCTTCCCGTTCACGCGGCTCGCGGTGAAGCGTCTGCACCAGCATTCTGGCGGCGTGCCGCGGCTGGTCAACGTGATCGCCGAGCGCGCGCTGCTGGCCGGCTACGCGCGGGACGAGCACCCCGTGGGCGAACGGCTCGTCGACCTGGCTGCCCGCGAGGTGCTCGTGCGGCCGCTGAAGCGCCTTCCGAAGCCACCGATGCCCGTCGTGATCGGTGCCGTGCTGCTGCTCGGTGTCGGGCTGTTCGCGCTAACGCCGAAGCGCGCGCCGACGCCGCCCACGCCCGAGCTCGTCGCCGAAATGGCCACGCCGATCCCGCCACCGCGTCTTGATGCGGCGACGCTCGCCGCGCGCCTGCCGCAGCTCGATCCGTCCCCGGCGCCGGCAGCGGCCGAGCTGATGCGCATGTGGGCCGTGCGAGCCCATGAGGCGACCCCACGCCGTCTCGCCGCCTGCGCGCCAGTGCTGTCTCCCGGCCTGCTCTGCCAGACCGGCCCAACCAGCCTCGACGCCCTGGTGGCCCTGCAGCGACCGGCGCTGGTCCAGCTTGAGCGCGGCGAGAACCCGGGCGTCTGGGCTGTCCTGCTCGGCGCCGATGCGTTGCGCGTCCGGCTGTGGCTGGGCGACATCGTCGTCGACGTCGCGCGCGTGGATTTCAATCGCTACTTCCGCGGGCGGCATCTCGCGATCTGGCGCGGCCCGACCGCGCTGGCGCGCATCCCGGCTGAAGGCGACATCGGCTCCGAAGTGGACTGGCTGGCGTCGCGGGTGGCCCTGCAGCAGTACGCCGCGCTGCGGCCCGGCCCCGCGGAGTTCGACGCCGCGCTGGTTGCTGCGCTGCGCGATGTGCAGCGCGTCCACGGCCTGCCGATCGACGGCGTGCCGGGCTCGGCGACTCTGCGGGCGCTCGGTGCCGAGCGCAGCGATGGCCCGCGCCTGCGGCGTGCGCTGGACTGAGGATCGGCCCATGTCACTCATCCTCGAAGCCCTGCGCCGCTCCGAAGCCGAACGCCGCCGTGGCTCGCCGCCCAGCCTGCTTGGCGGTGGCGACGCGCCCCGCGCGCGCGCGACGTCGCCGTGGCCGATGGCGCTCGCTGGCCTGCTGATCGGCGTGGCGCTGGCCGGCGCAGCGGCGTGGTGGTTCAGTCGCCGCGCGGACGCACCGCCGGCGCCCATGCCGGCCACCGACGAAGCGGCGTTATCTCGGCCGGCCGACGCAACGATGGAAGCGCCGCATCCCCCGACGGGCACGTTCCCGGACGTGGCCATCGAACCCGTGCCGGCGGCCGCCTACGGTCCGGCGACCGCGGCAGCGGCGGCGCGCACGGTGCCCGCAACCCCGGCCGCCCCCGCCCTGGACCGTGCGCGCGAATCGCCGCGGTCCATTGCAATGGCCCCTCCCGCTTCCCCGGGCGCGATGGTCAAACCCACTGCGCCATTGACGCCCATCGCGCCGCCGCCCGCATCGAACGGCGCTGCCGCCGCCGCGGAATCCGGCCTCGGCCCGCGCGACGGCGACCTGCCGTGGTCGGCGCTCGCGACGGGCGCCGGCGACGCGCTGCCGGCGCCGCGCATCTCGATGCACGTCTACGCCGATGAACCGGCGCGCCGCTTCGCGATCGTCGACGGCCAGCGGCGCCGAGAAGGCGACCTGCTGCAACCCGGCATGCCGCTGCTGGAGATCCGCCGCGACGGCCTACGCGTGGGCTGGCAGGGCC
>JBOFQO010000203.1:0-5226 GCA_051660925.1 Silanimonas sp.
CGGAAGACGGCCGGTTTTGCCCGGCCGTTTTCTTTGGCGACGAAGCACCTTCCCGCGACACAAGGCCCTGCCTTCCTGCACATTTCCTGAAGGCGGTGGCGCGGCAAACTCGGCGTGTCGCCGAACGACGCTCCCCACCCACCCGACATCACAGAGACCCCCTATGCGATCCGCAGTTCTCACCGGCCTCGCGCTCGGCGCCATGGCCATGGCCGGCGGCAGTGCCGCCCGCGACCCCATCCCCGTCGAAGCCTTCGCCAAGATGCCCGAGATCCAGTCGCTCTCGATGAGCAGCGACGGCAAGCGCATCGTCGCGCTGATCGGAAAGGCCGGCGCCGAGGAGTTCGAAACGTCCCTCGCCACCTGGGACCTCGACAACCTCGCGAAAGGCCCGACCGTCACGGCCTCTGGCGACCGTATGAAGTTCATCTCGGCGACCGCACTGAAGGCCGGCCAGACGTTCGTCGTCGGCCGCCAGGAGTTCACCGGCGCCATCGGCGAATGCAACGGTGAAGGCAATTCGATCGGCAACACCAAGACCTTCGTCACGAAGGCCTACATGACCACCACGGAACAGTCTGACTTCGAGGAGGCCTTTGCGGACAAGGGCCGGCCGATGGGCGTCAGCGACGCCACGCAGCGCTGCTTCGAGATTTTCGGGACGGCGGGTCTCGTCAACCAACTGCCGCTCGATCCGGAAAACGTACTGGTGCAGCAGACCAATATGGGCACGCTGCGCACGGACTACTACAAATACAACCTGCGCACCAAGGCGACCCAACTCGTCTACCGCGCTGGCGGTCGCGCCTCTCCGGGCTTGTTTGACCCGCGTACCGGCGAACTGCTGACGAAGGAGGAAATCGAGGCCGTCGGTGACTCTTACGAGGCCAAGGTACTGATCCGCAACGATGAGACCGGCGATTTTGAGGTCCACGACAACCTGACGCGCGACATCGGCGATCGCTACACGTTCAATTTCGTTGGCCGCGACGAGACGACCGGAAAGTACTACGTGCTGACCGACTTGTTCTCGGACCTCGTCCAGGTTCGCATGTACGACGCGAAGGCGCGCAAGTTCGACGACGAGCCGCTGCTCGCGCACCCGGAGTTCTCAATTGCCAACCTCATCCTCGGCACGCGCCCCAGCGATTTCAACAAGGTGCTGGGCTACACCTTGGCCGACATGAACCTGGAGACCACCTGGGTCGATCCGGGCCTGGCGGCCATCCATGCCGGCTTGAAGCAGGCCTTCCCAGGGCAGATCGTCAACGTGCTGAACTACACGGATGATCGCAAGAAGATCATGTTCAGCACGGAGAGCAACCGCCACCCGCCGCGCTACCACCTGCTGGTGGACGGCAAGCAGGTGCTGCCGTTGGGCACGGAACGCACCGGCATCGATCCGAACGACATCGGCGAGCAGCGCTGGGTGAGCTGGGAGGCCCGCGACGGCCTGAAGATCCCGGGCATCCTCGACCTGCCGGCCGGCTGGACGCCGGATCAGGGCCCGCTGCCGACGATCATCCACCCGCACGGCGGCCCGTGGTCCCGCGATGTCGGCGGCTGGGATGCGTCGGGCTGGGTGCCCTTCCTGACCTCGCGCGGCTATGCCGTGCTGCGCCCGCAGTATCGCGGCTCGACCGGCTTCGGTCGTCGCCTGTGGCTGAGCGGCGACGCGGAGTGGGGCCAGAAGATGCAGGACGACAAGGACGACGGCGCCGCGTGGCTGGTGAAGGAAGGCATCGCCGATCCGGAGCGCATGGCGATCTTCGGCTATTCGTACGGCGGGTTCGCGGCGGCTGCAGCCGTGGTGCGCCCGAACAGCCCCTACGCCTGCGCCATCTCCGGCGCGCCGGTGACCGACCTCGGTCGCCTCGGTAATACCTGGAGTGAGAATCGTCTGCAGCGCATCGTTCAGGGCCAGACCGTCAAGGGGATGGACCCGATGCGCAACACGGACAAGGCCAATATTCCGGTGCTGCTTTACGTCGGCGATCGCGACGTCCGCACGCCGGCTTGGCATGCCGAGAACTTCTACAACGCGGTCAAGGACACCGTGCCGGCGAAGTTCGAGCTGATCCCCGACCAGCCGCATAGCCTGCCGTGGTACCCGCGTCAGGTCGACCAAGGCCTCACGTTGATCGAGAACTTCCTCAACAACGAGTGCAAGATGGTGCCGGGAAGCACGGATCGCACGGCGAGCACCGCCTCCGCGAACTGAGCCCATTCGTGGCCCAACCCGAAGCCCGGCCTCGCGCCGGGCTTCGTTTTTCTGGGGCTCGGTCGCGAAGCGGACGGGCCACCGCCCCCATCTGCGATAATCGCGGTCTGCCTTTCCCGCGATGCCGATGACCACGTCCGTTTCCGCGACCGCGCCGCCCGCGCCCGCCCTCGTCACCACCGCCCTGCCCTACGCCAACGGCGAGATTCACCTCGGGCACCTGGTCGGCTACATCCAGGCCGACATCTGGGTGCGTGCCCGCCGCATGGCCGGCGCCGCTACGCATTTCGTCTGCGCGGACGACACCCACGGTACGCCGATCATGCTGGCCGCCGAGAAGGCTGGCACCACACCCGAGGCCTTCGTGGCCGGCGTGCAGGCGCGCCACGAGCGCGACTTCGCCGATTTCGGCGTCGCCTTCGACCACTACGACTCGACGAACTCGGCCGGCAACCGCGCGCTGACCGAAGCGATCTACGCAGCACTGAAGGGCAATGGCCACATCGCCACCCGGCCGATCCAGCAGCTGTATGACCCGGTGCGGCAGATGTTCCTGCCCGACCGCTACATCAAGGGCGAGTGCCCAAACTGCGGCGCCGCCGACCAGTACGGCGACAACTGCGAGAACTGCGGCGCCACCTACTCGCCGACCGAGCTGAAGAATCCGCGCTCGGTCGTCTCTGGCGCGACGCCGGAGCTGCGCGAGAGCGAGCACCACTTCTTCGAGCTCGGCCGCTTCGAGGCCTTCTTGCGCGACTGGCTGGCCGGCGACGTCGCCCACCCGGGCGTGCGCGCCAAGCTGATGGAGTGGGTCGATTCCGGCCTGCGTGCCTGGGACATCTCGCGCGACGCGCCCTACTTCGGCTTCGAGATCCCCGGTGCGCCGGGCAAGTACTTCTACGTCTGGCTCGACGCGCCGATCGGCTACCTGTCGAGCTTCAAGGCCCTGTGCGACGCGAAGGGCATCGACTTCGACGCCTTCCTGAAGGCGGAGAGGAACGCGAACAACGAGACCGAGCTGCACCACTTCCTCGGCAAGGACATCGTCAACTTCCACGGACTGTTCTGGCCGGCGGTGCTGCACGGCTCGGACCATCGCGCGCCAACGCGCCTGCACGTCAACGGCTACCTGACGGTGAACGGCGACAAGATGAGCAAGTCGCGCGGCACCTTCATCCAGGCCCGTACCTACCTCGACGCCGGCCTGCCGCCGGAAGCGCTGCGCTATTACTACGCGCTGAAGAGCTCGGGCGGCGTCACCGACCTCGACCTCAACCTGCCCGACTTCATGGCGCGGGTGAACTCCGACCTCGTCGGCAAGTTCGTCAACATCGCCAGCCGCTGCGCCGGCTTCATCGAGAAGCGCTTCGGCGGCCAGCTGGCCACCGAGCTCGACGATGCGCCGATGGTCGCGCGCTTCGTCGAAGCGCTCGCGACAGTGCGCGGCCACTACCTCGACGACGATGCCGCCGCTGCGGTGCGCGGGCTGATGGCGCTGGCCGACGAGGCCAACCGCTACGTCGACGAGAAGAAGCCTTGGGTCATCGCCAAGACCGAGGGCGCCGACGCCGAGCTGCAGCGCGTCTGCACGCAGGGGCTCAACCTGTTCCGGCTGCTGGCCATCGGCTTGAAGCCGATCCTGCCAGCGCTGTGCGCGCGCGCGGAAGGCTTCCTCGACGCGCCGGTGCAAGGCTGGGCCGACGCCACCACGCCGCTGCTGAGCCGCGCCATCCGCCCCTACGAGCCCCTGCTCACCCGCATCGAAACCAAGCAGATCGACACCATGATCGACGCCTCCAAGGACTCGCTTGCCGCCGCGGCCGAAGCCGCCAAGGCCGCTGCCGCAACGACCGAAAAGCCGGCGAAGCCCGCCCCCGCCAAGGTCGAGGTGGCCAAGCCGGCCGCCGCCGCGCCCGCCGCCGGTGACGCGCCCGCCTTCATCGGCATCGAGGACTTCGCCAAGCTCGACCTGCGCATCGGCAAAGTGCTGGAGTGCGGCTTCGTCGAGGGCTCGGACAAGCTCTTACGCTTCAAGCTGGACGCTGGCGAGCTCGGCGAGCGGCAGATCTTCTCGGGCATCCGCGGCAGCTACGCCGAACCCGAAAAGCTCGTCGGCCGCAGCGTCGTCTTCATCGCCAATCTCGCGCCGCGCAAGATGCGCTTCGGCCTGAGCGAGGGAATGATCCTCTCGGCCGGCTTCGATGGCGGCGCGCTGGCTCTGCTCGACGCCGACGCCGGCGCGCAGCCCGGCATGCCGGTGCGCTAAACCGCGCCGTGATCGCCCGTCACCGGCACTGAAGGCCCATGACCGACCTCCTGCTGATCCTCGTCGGCGCGGTGCTGGTCAACAACTTCGTGCTGGTGAAGTTCCTCGGCCTGTGCCCGTTCATGGGCGTGTCGCGGCAGCTCGACGCCGCCATCGGCATGGCGCTCGCCACCGGTTTCGTGCTGACCCTGGCCGCGGGCCTCTCGTGGGCGCTGCAGCGCTGGTTGCTTGAACCGCTCGGCATCGGCGACCTGCGCACGCCGGCCTTCATCCTCGTCATCGCGGCGACGGTGCAGTTCACCGAGCTGCTGCTGCACCGGCAGAGCCCACGGCTCTACCAGGTGCTCGGCATCTACCTGCCGCTGATCACCACGAACTGCGCGGTGCTCGGCGTGGCCCTGTTGAACGTGCAGGCGAAGCACTCGCTGCTGGAATCGGTGCTGTACGGCTTCGGTGCCGCGGTCGGCTTCGGCCTCGTGCTTGTGCTGTTCGCGGCCCTGCGCGAGCGCTTGGAATCGGCGCCCGTGCCCGCCGCGTTCAGGGGCGCGCCGATCGCGCTGGTCACGGCCGGTCTGATGGCGCTGGCCTTCGCCGGCTTCACCGGGATGGACCGGTGAGGCCGATCAACGCGGCCGTCACGCCATGAGCGATGCCACAGCGCACGTGCTGCTGGCACTTTTCGCGCTGATTGCGCTCTGCGCCGCGATCGGCGCCGGGCTCGGCTGGGCGGCGAAGCGCT
>JBOFQO010000204.1:0-7909 GCA_051660925.1 Silanimonas sp.
CAGGTTGCTGATCTGGAAGATGAAGCCGAGGTTCTTGACCGGGCCTTCCTGCACCGTGTAGCTGACCTGCAGGTCGACGATCTCTTCCGAACCGATCAGCGAACGCTCGCTGTCGAGGAACACGTTCACGCCTTCACCCACGTAGGACGAACGCGTGCGGCGGGTGGCGCGGACGCCCCAGCCGAAGCGCTCCCAGTACAGCGTGACGTTCGAGGTGTACTTCGAGAAGCCCGGCAGCTGCGGCACGCCCAGCACGGCCGGATCGATGCTCGTCCGCGTGTCGGTGTAGCTGCCCTGCATGCCGAAGCCCTCGAGCGGCGCCCACAGCAGGTCGAACGGCACGGAGAACGAGTACTCGAAGCCCGAGATCGAACCACCTTCCGCATTCACCGGGCGGGTGTACACGCCGATGCGCGACGCCGGCAGGACGGTCACGCCCGACGGGGTCGGGAGGCCGGTGAAGTCGTACGGCACCGACTGGCGGGCAACGTAGTTCTTCAGGTCCTTGTAGAAGTAGGCGATCGACACGTAGCCGCGGCCGCCGAAGTACTTCTCCCACGACAGGTCGTAGGCGTCAGCTTCCCACGGACGCAAGGTCGGGTTGCCGCCGTTCGCTTCCCAGCGCGCGCCGGTCGATGCGGTCTGGTTGACGCTGTAGTCAAAGCCGGCCGACAGGTCGTCGATGCGCGGGCGCGCCACCTGGCGGGCGGCACCGAAGCGCAGCTTCTGCTCCGCCGGCAGGTCGGCGATCAGGTTCAGCGACGGCAGCACCTTGGTGTAGGTCTCGTTGACTTCAATCGGCGTGCCGTTCGCATTACCCGAGTAGGTGATGCGACCAAAGCCGGTCTGGTCGACGCGCTGCACCTGGACGCCGATATTGCCGGAAACCGGGATGGCGCCGTACTCGGTGTCGATGTTGGCCTGGATGTACGCCGTCGTGATGTCTTCCTCGACGCCGAAGCTCTTGCGCGCACCGCCGAACTCGGCGAAACGGCTCTGACGGGCGTAGTTGACCCCCGACGGATCGAAGGTCGGAAGGAACGGCAAGCCAAAGAATCCGAAGGCGAAATCGCCGCCGCCCGGGTAGGGCGCGGTCTGGTTCGACAGGGAACAGGAGTTGATGCAGAGGCGGTCTTCGGTCGCGAAGCGATCCTTGTCGCGCATCGTAAGGTTGGCGCCGAACTCGAGCGAACTGATGAAGCCGGACTCGAAGCTCCGCTCGAAGTCGATGCGCGCCTGCTGGATCTCATCCTCGATGCGGTAGGGCTTGTCAAAGCCATCGCCACCCCAGCCGCCGCGGTCCCACAGCCGCAGCAGCGACGGGCTGTTGAAGTCGATGCCGTAGTCCATGTCGTACCAGCCACCCGGATTCAGGGTCGCGGTCAGCGTGGTGCCAGCCGAACCCGGCGGGAAGCCGGCGTTGCTTTCGAAGTTGCGGCCAACGCGCTCCGCCTTGGACATGCTCAGGTCGGCGGTGACTTTCCAATCTTCGTTGATCGTCCACTCGTGGTTCCAACCGACCGACAGCAGCTCGTCTTCGCTGTCGTACTTGTCGGTGCGGAAGACCGGGCTGGCGCCCGTCCACGTGAAGCTGTTCTGGCCACGAACGACACCCGAGTTGGTCAGGTAGCCACCGTTGCCGAGGCCGATCTCGACGCCGCGCTGCGTCGTGCTGGAATCGAACGTCGAGTAGAAGACGTCGAGCGCGCCGCGGTGAGCGTCGTTGGGGCGGTACTCCAGCGTGGCGTTGAAGCCTTCGCGCACCTGGTCGGAGAGCCTCGACTGGATCGTGGCGCCTTCGAGCAGGCCGCTGCCGTCGTAGCCCCAAGCGCGCCAGGAGACCGACTGGCCCGGGGTGTTGAGGTAGGCGTAGCCGAGGACGAGGCCGAGCGTGCGGGCATCGTTCTGGTCGATGTAGGTGACGCTGCCACGGTCGCCATAGAGGTTGGCGTCCTCAAGCTGGTTGCGGTCGGCGCGCAGGTTGAACGCGACGGTGCGCTTGTCGAAATCGAGGGGGCGGATCGTCTGCAGGTCGATCGTCGCGGAGAGGCCCTGGCCCACGAGGCCCGCCTGCGGCGTCTTGTAGACGAGCACCTGCTTCATCAATTCGGCCGGGTACTGGTCGAACTCGACGCCGCGGTTGATGCCCATGCTGGCCTGCTCGCGGCCGTTCAGCGTGGTCGCGGAGAAGTCACCCGAAAGGCCACGAACGTTGATGTCCGTGGCGCGGCCGCGCACGCGCTGAGCGGTGACACCCGGCAGGCGGGCGAGCGAGTCGGCGATGGAGAAATCGGGGAGTTTGCCGATGTCTTCGGCGGAGACCGCCTCGACGATCGAACGCGAGTCGCGCTTGGTGTCGATCGCGTTCTCGATGCCGGCGACGATGCCGGAGCGGACTTCCACCGCGTCCAGTTCCTTGACGTCGGCCTCATCGGCCTTTTCATCGTCTTCCGCGGCTGCTTGGGCCTGCGCTTGGGCGTTCGCCGCCATGGCCATGATGGCCGAGGCGAGCGCCACGCTCAGCATGTCGCGCTTGAGATTCAACATTCCCCTCTCCTGGAACTCTGGCTGGATCTGACGCCTTGCGGCGCGGTCGATCGTGGCGATGCGCTACGAGGCGAGCGTCACGGTTTGTTCATGTTAGTGCTACGACTCAAAACGGGCGCTTGGTTGCATACGTATTCATGGACTTTTAACGAACGAAACGCAAGACACAATCCGCCTTCACACATGGCGGAGCGCGGTGATGACGACGACGCGACACCCGAAAGGCCGGCTCCTGCCGGTCCTGATGGCCGTAGCCGCACTGGGACACATCGGCGCCACGTGGGCCGCTGAGGCCGCGCCCGCCGCGGACACCGGCAGCACAACCGACTGGCGCGACCAGGTGCTGTACCTGGCGATGATCGACCGCTTCGACGACGGCGATCCGTCCAACAACGACCAAGGCGCGGGGGTGTTCGATCCGCGCGACGGCGGGAAGTACAGCGGCGGCGACCTCGCCGGGGTGCGGCGTCGCCTCGACTACATCCAAGGGCTGGGTATCACGGGCCTGTGGATCACACCTGCCGTCGCGAACCAATGGTGGGATCCGGAAGTGGCGTTCTCCGGCTACCACGGCTACTGGGCCACTGATTTCAGTCGCATCGACGCCCACTACGGGAACGACGAGGATTTCGTTGGGCTCGGCACCGACCTGCATGCCCGGGGCATGACCTTCGTGCAGGACATCGTGGTGAACCACATGGGCAACTTCTTCACCTACGACCGCTGGCAGGACGGCGAGCCGACGCTGGGCTGGCGCCGCACGCGGGGCAGCCGGCCCGTCGACCGCCCCACCGCTTGGCCGTTTTCGCAGAACGATCCGAACGATCCGGCACAGCGGGCGCTGTCGGTCTATCACTGGACGCCGAAGATCAACGACCACGCACAGGTGCGGCAGGAACACGACTTCCAGCTCGCGGAACTGGACGACCTCGACACCGAAAGCCCCGCGGTACGACGCGCGCTGCGCAAGGCCCATGGCGATTGGATCACCCGCGCCGGGGTGGATGCATTCCGCGTGGACACGGCGTTCTACGTCCCGCCCGAGTTCTTCGTGGACTTCCTGCATGCAGACGATCCAGAAGCGCCGGGCGTGATGCGCGTGGCCCGCGCGGCCGGCAAGCCGGCCTTCCACCTGTTCGGCGAAGGCTGGGGGATCGACCGCGCCTTCGACGACACCCAGATGCGCAAGATCGACGCCTACCAGCGCGTCGACGGCGGGCTGCCGGCGATGATCCAGTTTCCGCTCTACGGCAGCTTCGGCGACGTCTTCGGCCGCGGCCGCCCGACGTACGAGCTGGCCTGGCGCATCGAGCGCACGCTGGCAATCCATGCCGACCCATGGCGCATGCCCACGTTCGTCGACAACCACGATGTCGAGCGCTTCCTCGCCAGTGGCGACGTGGCGGGCCTGAAGCAGGCTCTGATGGCGATGCTGGGGTTGCCGGGCATCCCGGTGATCTACTACGGCACCGAGCAGGGCCTGCGCGGCCAACGCGACGCGATGTTTGCCGGGGGATTCGGCAGCGGCGGCCGCGACCACTTCGACACCGGGTCGGACCTTTACCGCGAGCTGTCGGCCCTGGTGGCGCTGCGCCGGAATCATCGCGCCCTGTCGCGCGGCACGCCGCGCCTGCTGGCGGCGAATCCGGCCGGCCCGGGTGCGATCGCGTGGCGGATGGACGGTGATGCCGAAGCGGAGCGCCGCGAAGGTCGCACCACGTCGGTGGACGTGCCGTCGATCGTGCTCGCGATGAACACCGCCAGCGGTGAACACCTGCTCGAGTTGCACGACCTGGTGCCGGGCACCCGCCTCGTGCCGATCCACGCCCTTGACGGCGACGCTCCGGCGCTTGTGGCCGATGCCGAGGGGCGAATTGCGCGTGCCATGCCACCGCGGGCTGGCTGGGCCTGGCGCATCGAAGGGCCGACGGGCGCCGCGAACGGCAAGCCCGCGGCGCCGGAGGCCCCGCAGGCGCGGGCGCAAGAACCGGCGCCGCCGCTTTCCATTGACGACCTGCCCACCACCCCCGTCGAGGCCGACCTCGTCGTTACGGGAACGGCCGACCCTGCGGCAGGCGACGGCCTGCGCCTCGTCATCAATGGCGATCTCGCCAACGCGAAGCCGGTGCGGCCCGATGCCGACGGCCGTTGGCTCGCGACGATCCGCACCGATGACTTCCTCGATCCCACCATCGCGCATCGCGTGCAACTGTTTGACACCCGCAGTGGCCGTGTCTCGTCAGCGCGGACCTTCCACGCACGCCCCGACTGGAAGCCGCTCGCAACGGCCGAGGATCCGGCCGACGACGATGCCGGCCCCGAGGGCACCTACCGCTACCCCCGCGATCCCAGCTACGCCGCCCAAGCCAGCATGGATCTGCGCGGCCTGAAGCTTTCGGGCGCCGGGGGCGCTCTGGCGCTGGAGATCGAGATGGGTGAACTGCTGGCGGGGTGGAACCCGAGCAACGGCTTCGACCATGTGGCGTTCTCGCTGTTCTTTGATCTTCGCGACGTGGCTGGGCCCGACCTCGGCGAGGGCGTGGCGACGATGCCGAAACAGAACGCCGTGCTGCCCGGCGATGGCCGCTGGCAACGACGACTGCGTGCCGCCGGCTGGAGCCTCGCGATGTTCGATCACAACGGTGCGTCGGCCGAAGCCGATGGCCGCCCCATCACCCTGGGTGCGACGGTGCGTGTGGATCGCGAGCGACGCATCGTGCGCTTCGAGCTCCCGGCTTCGGCGCTGGGCCATCGCGATTCCCTCGCCGGCCTACGCGTGCACGCCTTTACCTGGGACTACGACGGCGGCTGGCGGGGCCTCGAACCCGGCGGCGGTGGCCACACGATGGGCGGCGGCAGTGGCACCGCGGGGGATGCGCTGTGGATGGACACGATGGTGGTCCGCGTGCCCTGAGGCCTCAACGCGCGCGGCGGCGGCAGGTAAAGAAGCCGTTGATCGTGAGCCGGCCGCGGGCCGGGTCGTCGCTCAGGCGCTGCGGGTTGGCGATGTCGCCGCTGTGGAACATGGTGCCCGAGTAGACGATCAGGCGATTGTAGGCCGCGGGCACGCGGGCGATCTGCTCGAACCAATCGTTGCTGTGGGTGAGGTAGCCCGGCGTGACGCCGTGCTTGGCGCTGAACTCGGTCGGCGACAAGCGCGAAGCGTCCTCGATCATCGGCAGCGTTTCGGCCGCCGGGCGCTTCGGCCGGTAGAAGGCCGTGCCGCCGAGCGATGGGTCGTCGAACAGGTAGAGCACGGAAGCGGCGACGGACTGGTCGGGCGCGGTGGCCAGCTGGTCGACGTGCGGCTGCCATTGCCAGGGCTGCAGCGCCGCCGGCGCGCGCGTCACCATCGACAGCCGCGCGTAGAAGCGCTCGGTGCGGCGACCGTCGAAGCTCGCGCGGAAGCGCTCGTCGAAGTACGACCCCAAGCCCGCGGCCACCGCCTCCGGCAGGCGCAGCTCCGGGCCGGGAAATGCATTGTGCGGGGCGTCCCGAAAGGCGGCGCGCGCGGCGACGGCGAAATCGCGCCATTCGCCCGGATTCTCGAGCGCGCCGTCGACCACGTGGCAGAGCGGCACGCCATCCACCGCGAGCACGCGGGCTTCGGCGCGGCGCGAGAAGCGCAGTGTCGGCCAGCGCAGCGGCGTATCCGCGTCTGCGGCGTCACTCACGCGGCGATCAGGCCGCAAGGGGCGCCGCGCAGTGGCGGGCGATGAATTCCTCGTGGGTCGGCATCGCACGCACGCAGTTCGCGATCACGCCGCGCACCGTCTCGACGTGGCGCACGGCCTCCTCGGCGGGGATGCCGTCGACGAGCGCGTGGTAGCCCTGCGGCATCCAGCGTTGCCCGATCATCACCTGGATCCACGAGGGCTCGGCGAAGAGCTCCTCGTTTTGGCGGAAGATGCGGCCATTCGACTGGAACAGCGCCATCTTGCGCTTCAGCGATTCCGGCACGTCCATCGTCCGTACGTCGTTCCAGAACGGCGTGTCGGTGCGCTCGGTGGCGTGGTAGTGGAGGATCAGGAAGTCGCGGATCTTCTCGAACTCGAAGGCCGAGTGCGCGTTGAATTCCTCGATGTCCGTGGCGTCGAAGCCGGCGTGCGGGAAGAATGCGGTGAGCCGAGCGATGGCCGACTGGATCAGGTGGATCGAGGTCGACTCCAGCGGCTCCATGAAACCGCTCGACAGACCAACCGCGACGACGTTCTTGTCCCAGAACTTCTTCCGCATGCCGGTGGTGAAGCGCAGGATCTTCGGGTCCATCAACGGCTTGCCCTCAAGGCGCGTCAGCAGCTTGGCGCAGGCTTCGTCCTCGCTGATGTACGCGTTCGAGAACACGTAGCCGTTGCCGACGCGGTGCTGCAGCGGGATGCGCCACTGCCAGCCAGCCTCCTGCGCCGTCGAGCGGGTGTAGGGCGTCAGCGGGCCGGCCGTCTCGCACTGCAGCGCGGCAGCGCGGTTGGCGGGCAGCCAGTGCGTCCAGTCTTCGTAGCCGGCCTTCAGCGTCTGCTCGATCAGCAGCCCGCGGAAGCCAGTGCAATCGATGAACAGCTGGCCCTCGATGCGCTCGCCGCTCTCCAGCACGATCGCGCTGACGAAGCCGTCGTCGGGGCGCTGCTGCACTTCCTTCACCTTGCCCTCGATGCGCTTGACGCCGCGCTTCTCGGAGTAGGCGCGCAGGTACTTGGCGTAGAGCCCGGCGTCGAAGTGGTAGGCGTAGCCGAGGTCGGCCAGCGGCGAGTTCGGCCGGTCCTTCAGCGCCGGCATGAACTTGTTGGCGCGGCCCGCGGCGGTGCAGATGGAATAGTCGTCCATGTGCCCGGCCTGGCCGAGCTGGCGCGCCTTCAGCCAGTAGTGGTGGAAGGACACCGTGCCGAGGTCCTGGCCGATCTTGCCGAAGCCGTGGATGTAGCTGTCGCCGACCTGGCCCCAGTTGACGAACTCGATGCCAAGCTTGAACGAGCCCTTGGTGCTTCGGATGAAGTCGGCTTCGTCGAGCTCAAGCGCCTGGTTGAACAGCTTGATCATCGGGATCGTCGCCTCGCCGACGCCGACGGTGCCGATCTCTTCGCTCTCGACGAGGGTGATCGAGTACGTCGGGCCGAGCACCTTGGCGAGGGCCGAGGCCGTCATCCAGCCGGAGGTGCCGCCGCCGACGATGACGATCTTCTGGACGCGGGTGTCGTTCATGGTGTCGCCGATCCTGTTCGTGCACGACGGCGCCCCCGCGCCGCTCCGTGAGGCGCTAACGTTTAACCGAGCCCGCCGCGCCTGTCCACGTGTCACCGGCCCGGACGCGTGAAGATCTCGTCCTGACCGGAGAATCGCGATGCGCGCCACGTTCCTCCCGCTGCCC
>JBOFQO010000205.1:0-16703 GCA_051660925.1 Silanimonas sp.
CACCTCGAACGAGGAAGGCGCCTCGCTGGCGCGCCTCGCCAAGGGCCTCGGCACGGTACACGTCGACCATCGCCTGACGCAGGTCGATTTCGCCGATGCGCCGGTGGCCGAGGCCTTCGGCCGCAGTGCCGCTGAGCTCGAGAACGCCGACGTTGTGCTGCTGGTCGGCACCAATCTCCGCCACGAAGTGCCGCTGTTGCATCAGCGCGTGTTGAAGGCGACGAAAAAAGGCGCGAAGGTCTTCGCGATCAACCCGGTCGACTTCCCGGTGGCGCATGCGCTGGCCGGCAAGGCCATCGTGGCGCCGTCGACGCTGCCGGGCGTGCTTGCGGCCCTTGCGGCAAAGGTCGGTGGAGCGCTGCCGAACGGCATCGCCGCCGCCATCGACGATGCCGGGCTTGCCGCCATGGCCGAGGCGCTGAAGAACGCCAAGGCCGGCGTCGTGCTGCTGGGCGAGGTCGCCGAGACCCACGCCAACGCCTCGCACCTGCGCGCCGCCGCTCGCGCCATCGCGCAGGCCACGGGTGCTGCGCTGAACCGCCTCCCGCAGGGGGCGAATGCCCTCGGCCTCGCGCAGCACGGCGTCTTGCCAGGCGCGGGCGGCCACGACGCGTTGGCACAGCTCGCGAACGCCAAGGCCGGCTACGTCCTCTACGGCATCGAGCCGGCCTACGACTTCGCCGACGCCACTGCGGCGCTGAAAGCGCTGTCGGCCGCCAAGGTCGTCGCGTTCTCGGCCTACGCCAGCGAGTCGCTGAAGCAGGTCGCGGACCTGATCCTGCCGATCGCCGCCGGTGCCGAAATCGACGCCAGCTACACCAACCTTGACGGTCGCGTGCAGTTCACCGCCGCCGGCGGCAAGCCGCGCGGTGAAGCGCGCCCGGGTTGGCGCGTGCTGCGCGCGTTGGGCGAGTCGATGGGCGTCACCGGCTTCGGCCATATGGACCTCGACGCGCTGCGCACCACGATGGCCGCGACCTCGGTGGTTTCCGGCGTGGGCCTGTCGGCTGCGACGGCCGTGGGTGGCCTCGAGCGTCTCGCGACGAACCCGGTGTACCGCGTCGATGCCCAGCTGCGCCGGTCGCCGGCGCTCAACGCGCATCCGCTGACGCGCGGTCAGGGCGTCGAGCTGCACCCGGACGACGCGGCCGCGCTCGGCCTCGCCGACGGCGCCATCGCCAAGGTCGCGGACGCCAACGGCCATGCCGCGCTGCCGGTGCGCCTCAACGTGCGCCTCGCGAAGGGTACGGCGTGGGTCGAACGCGCCTATCCGGCCACCGCGCCGCTGGCGGCGCACGGCGCCCTGACGATCACCAAGGCAGGTGCCTGATGGAACTGATCGCTGCCACCCGCGAGTGGTTCACCGGCTTCGGCATGCCGGGCGAAGTCGCCTGGATGCTGGTCAAGATCGTCCCGCTGATGATCTCGCTGACCATCGCCGTGGCGTTCTACACGCTGCTCGAGCGCAAGGTCATCGGCTGGATGCACGTCCGGCACGGGCCGGTGTTCATCGGCCAGCTGGTGCCGGGCCTCGGCGTGATCCAGGCCTTCGCCGACGTCTTCAAGATGCTGTTCAAGGAGAGCATCGTGCCCTCGAGCGCGAACGCCTTCCTGCATCGCCTCGCGCCGCTGATCGCGCTCGCGCCGTCCTTCGCCGCCTGGGCGGTGATCCCGTTTGGCGAGGGACTGGTGATCGCCGACGTCGATGCCGGCCTGCTGGTGCTGCTGGCGCTGACCTCGATGGGCGTCTACGGCGTGATCATCGGCGGCTGGGCCTCGAACTCGAAGTACGCCTTCCTCGGCGCGCTGCGCTCGGCGGCCCAGGTCGTCAGCTACGAGATCGCCATGGGCTTCGCGCTGGTCGGCGTGCTGGTCGCCGCCGGCACCATGAACCTCACCGAGATCGTGCACGCGCAGAAGGGCGACGCCGGTCTGTTCGAGTGGTTCTGGTTGCCGCTGCTGCCGCTGTTCGTCATCTACTTCATCTCCGGCGTGGCCGAAACCAACCGTGCGCCCTTCGACGTCGCCGAAGGTGAGTCGGAGATCGTGGCCGGCTTCCACGTCGAGTACTCGGGTTCCGCGTTCGCGATCTTCTTCCTCGCCGAATACGCGAACATGATCCTGATCAGCTTCCTCGCCGCGCTGTTCTTCCTCGGCGGCTGGCTGTCGCCGTTCCCGGAAGCCGTGCCGGTGCTCGGCGTCGCCGGGCCGTGGTGGCTGTTCATCAAGGCCTTCCTGTTCGCCTTCAGCTTCGTCTGGTTCCGCGCGACCTTCCCGCGCTACCGCTACGACCAGATCATGCGGCTCGGCTGGAAGGTCTTCATTCCCATCACCATCGTCTGGACCTTCGTCGTGGCCGCCATGGCCTACGCCGGCTGGTTCGAGATCGGCCGCTAAGGGCAAGGCAGAAGCACTCCATGAATCGCGCGATCGCCTACCTGAAGAGCCTGCTGCTCCTGGAACTGCTCCAGGGCCTATGGCTCACTCTCGTGTACATGTTCAAGCCGAAGTACACGATCAACTACCCTTACGAGAAGTTCCCACAGTCGCCGCGCTTCCGCGGCCTGCACGCGCTGCGCCGCTACCCGAACGGCGAGGAACGCTGCATCGCCTGCAAGCTCTGCGAGGCGGTCTGCCCGGCGCTGGCCATCACCATCGACTCCGACGTCCGCGCCGACGGCACCCGCCGCACAACGCGCTACGACATCGACCTCTTCAAGTGCATCTTCTGCGGCTTCTGCGAGGAAAGCTGCCCGGTCGACTCGATCGTCGAGACGCACATCCACGAATACCACTTCGAGAAGCGCGGCGAGAACATCGTGACCAAGTCGCAGCTGCTCGCCATCGGTGACCGGCTCGAGGCGGAAATCGCCGAACGCCGTGCCGCCGATTCCGCCTTCCGCTGATCGCGGGGAGACCGACTGACGATGGAACTGATCGCGTTCTACCTCTTCGCGGCGATGGCGGTGGCCTCGGCCCTCGGCGTCATCTTGTTCAAGAATCCCGTGCACGCGGTGCTCTGCCTCGTGCTCACCTTCTTCTCGACCGCCTGCCTGTTCCTGCTGCTGCAGGCCGAGTTCCTCGGTGTCGCCCTCGTGCTCGTGTACGTCGGCGCGGTGATGGTGCTGTTCCTGTTCGTGGTGATGATGCTGGACATCAACACCGCGCCGCTGCGCGAAGGCTTCGCCCGCTACCTGCCGGTCGCCGGTGCCGTCGCGGGCCTGATGTTCGTGCAGATGCTGGTCCTGCTCGGCGTCACCACCGGCAAGCGCGACGTGGCGTTCCCAACCGCCGATCCCGCGGTCGCGGTGAACTGCGCGTCGGCCGGCGTCGCCGCGTTCGAGCCTTGCTCCAACCTCGAGTGGATCGGCCGCGCGCTGTTTTCGGGTTACCTGTTCCCGTTCGAAGTGGCCGCCGTGCTGCTCACCGTCGCCATCCTCGCGGCGGTGATGCTGACGTTGCGCCGACGTCCGGGCGCCCGCCACCAGGACCCGGCCAAGCAGTCGGCGGTCCGCAAGGAGGATCGCGTGCGCGTGATCAAGATGGCGGCCGAAGTCCGCCGCGAGGAGGGCGACGCATGATCACCCTCGGCCATTTCCTGACGCTGGGCGCGATCCTGTTCGCGCTGTCGGTCGCCGGCATCATCATCAACCGCAAGAACGTCATCGTCCTGCTGATGTGCATCGAGCTGATGCTGCTGGCGGTGAACATCAACTTCGTCGCCTTCTCGCGCTTCCTCGGCGACGTGCACGGCCAGGTGTTCGTGTTCTTCATCCTGACGGTCGCCGCGGCGGAAGCCGCCATCGGCCTCGCCATCCTGGTCACGTTGTTCCGCAACAAGCGGACCATCAATGTGGCCGAACTCGACGCGATGAAGGGCTGACATGGAACACACCCTCTCGACCAACGTCCTGCTGATCATCGCCCTCGCGCCGCTGTTTGGCTCGATCGTGGCCGGCCTGTTCGGCCGCCAGGTCGGCCGCTCGGGCGCCCACACGGTGACGATCGTCGGCGTGGCGCTGAGCTGCGCGTTGTCCTGCCAGGTGCTGTGGCAGCTGTGGTTCGGTGGCGCTGACCCTTACAACCAGAACCTCTACACCTTCTTCGACATCGGCGGCTATTCGGCGCACATCGGCTTCATGGTCGACCGCCTGACCGCGATGATGATGGTCGTCGTCACCTTCGTGTCGCTGCTCGTACACGTCTACACCATCGGCTACATGGCCGATGACCCGGGCTACCAGCGCTTCTTCAGTTACATCTCGCTGTTCACCTTCTCGATGTTGATGCTCGTGATGAGCAACAACTTCCTGCAGCTGTTCTTCGGCTGGGAGGCGGTGGGCCTTGTCTCGTACCTGCTGATCGGCTTCTGGTACAAGCGGCCGACGGCGGTGTTCGCCAACATGAAGGCCTTCATCGTCAACCGCGTCGGCGATTTCGGCTTCCTGCTCGGCATTGCGGCGGTGCTGTACTACTACGGGTCGCTGGACTACGCGACCGTGTTCGCGCAGGTCACCAGCGGCCCCGGCCAGGTGCTGACCTTCTGGAACGAGTTCAGCGTGCTCGGCATGCAGGTGCCGGCCTGGGACATCGACGCGATGACCTTCATCGGCATCTGCCTGTTCATCGGCGCGATGGGCAAATCGGCGCAGGTGCCGCTGCACGTGTGGCTGCCGGACTCGATGGAAGGCCCGACACCGATCTCGGCGCTGATCCACGCCGCGACGATGGTGACCGCGGGCATCTTCATGGTCAGCCGCATGTCACCGGTGTTCGAACTCTCGCCGTCGGCGCTGCAGTTCGTGCTGTTCATCGGCGCGACGACGGCGCTGTTCACCGGCCTGATCGGCATGGTGCAGAACGACATCAAGCGCGTGGTCGCCTACTCGACGCTGTCGCAGCTCGGCTACATGACCGTGGCGCTCGGCGTGTCGGCCTATGGCGCGGCCGTGTTCCACCTGATGACGCACGCGTTCTTCAAGGCCCTGCTGTTCCTCGCGGCCGGCAGCGTGATCATCGGCATGCACCACGAGCAGGACATGCGCCGGATGGGCGGCCTGCGCAAGTACATGCCGATCACGTACTGGACGTCACTGATCGGCACGTTGGCCTTGGTCGGCTTTCCGTTCTTCTCGGGCTTCTACTCGAAGGACAGCATCATCGAGGCGGTGCGCGCGGCGGGCGAGGGCGGCAGCTGGGTCAACCAGTACGCGATCTTCGCGGTGCTGGCCGGCGTTTTCGTCACCAGCTTCTACAGCTTCCGCCTCTTCTACCTGACCTTTCACGGCGAAGAGCGTTTCCGTCAGGCGCACGCCGATGACGGCCACGCGGCCCACGACGACGACCACGCCGATCACCACGATGCGCACGACGACCACGGGCACCACGGCCCGGTCGAGCCGCACGAGTCGCCGTGGGTCGTCACCGTCCCGTTGGTGCTGCTGGCGATCCCGTCGGTGCTGGTCGGCTTCTTCACTGTCGGGCCGATGCTGTTCGGCAAGGACACCGGCGGCAAGAACGACGTCGCGCCGTTCTTCGACGGCGCGATCTACCAGTATGTCGAGCGCTCGCCCGACGCCATCGCGACGATCCCGGGCCGCGTGACCTTCGAGCCGGCCATCGACGCGCCGGCCGACTGCGCCGCCGTCGACGCAGCCGACGAGACCGCGGCTGGCTCCGGCGTCGCGTTGACGCCCGACGTCCTCGACTACGTCGGCTGCAAGCACTTCGAGCACGGTGCGGTGGGCTTCGGCTCTCACGGCTTCGTCGCGCTGCCGTTCTGGCTGATGCTGGGCGGTTTCGCCCTCGCGACCTTCCTCTACCTGCTGCGTCCGGGCCTGAGCGGGAAGATCCGCAGCGCGCTGTCGCCGGCGGTGAAGGTGCTCGAGGCCAAGTACTGGATGGACCATCTGTGGATCAACGGCTTCGCCGACGGCGGCGTCAAGCTCGGCCAGTTCGCGTGGAAGCGCGGGGATCGCGGCCTGATCGACGGCGCGATGGTGAATGGCTCCGCCTGGGTGATCGACCGTGTCGCCGCCGTCAGCCGCCACGTTCAGTCGGGCTACCTCTACCACTACGCCTTCGCGATGATCGTCGGCCTGATCGCCCTGATGTGGCTGGTCGGTCGCTGGACCACCGCCTGAACCGACCAAGGACGCCCTGATGGATGGTTTTCCCCTGCTGAGCGCCCTGATCTGGCTGCCCCTCCTGGGCGGTTTGGCGACGCTCTATTTCGGTGAGACGCGCGGCACGCAGGCGAAGTGGTTCGCCCTGCTGGTCGCGCTGGCGACGCTCGCTCTGAGTATCCCGCTCTACACCGGATTCGACGCCAGCTCGGCGTCGATGCAGTTCGTCGAGAAGCACGAGTGGATCCCGGCGTTCGACATCTTCTACCACCTCGGCGTCGACGGCATCGCCGTCGCCCTGATCCTGCTCACGACCATCACCAGCGTGCTGGTGCTGATGGGCGCATGGGGCTCGGTGGAGCGGCGCGTGCACCAGTACTACGCGGCCTTCCTGGTGCTCGAGAGCCTGATGATCGGCGTGTTCGCCGCGCAGGACGCCATCCTGTTCTACGTGTTCTTCGAGGCGATGCTGATCCCGATGTTCATCGTGATCGGCGTCTGGGGCGGCGCGAACCGCGTCTACGCCAGCCTGAAGTTCTTCCTCTACACCTTCCTCGGCTCGGTGTTCATGCTGGTCGGGTTGCTGTACCTGTACGTCAAGGGCGGCAGCTTCCAGCTCGCCGACCTGTACGCGCTGCAGCTCACGGCCACCGAGCAGACCTGGCTGTTCTTCGCCTTCTTCGCCGCCTTCGCGGTGAAGATCCCGATGTTCCCGGTCCACACCTGGCTGCCGGACGCGCACGTCGAAGCGCCGACCGCGGGTTCGGTGGTGCTGGCTGCAATCATGCTGAAGATCGGCGGCTACGGGTTCATTCGGTTCACGCTACCGATCGTTCCCGACGCCGGCGCGGAGTGGGCGTGGCTGGTCATCGCGTTCTCGCTGATCGCCGTCGCCTACATCGGCCTCGTGGCGCTGGTGCAGGAGGACATGAAGAAGCTGATCGCGTACTCGTCGATCGCGCACATGGGCTTCGTGACGCTGGGCATCTTCATCGCCTTCGGGTTGATGCGCGGCGGTGACGTCCGCCAGGACGCCGCCGAGCTCGGCCTGCAGGGCGCGATGGTGCAGATGATCTCGCACGGCTTCGTGTCCGGCGCGATGTTCAGCTGCGTCGGCGTGCTCTACGACCGCATGCACACCCGCATGATCAAGGACTACGGCGGCGTCATGAACGTGATGCCGTGGTTCGGCGGCTTCTTCGTGCTGTTCGCGATGGCCAACGCCGGCTTGCCGGGCACCTCAGGCTTCGTCGGCGAGTTCATGGTCATCCTCGCGGCCTTCCAGGCCAAGCCGTGGATCGGCTTCATCGCCGCGACCACCCTGATCCTCGGCGCTGCGTACACGCTGTGGATGGTGAAGCGCGTGATGTTCGGCGAGGTCGCCAACAGCCACGTGGCCGAGCTCACCGAGATCAACGCCCGCGAAGCCTGGGTGCTTGGCCTGTTCGCCGTCGGCGTGCTGCTGCTCGGCGTCTATCCGAAGCCGCTGACCGACCTGATGGACGCGTCCGTGGTCCAGCTGGTGTCCCAGCTGTCGGCCACCAAACTCGTGACGCCGTGACGGAGACCTGATCGCGATGATGCCCTTGCCCACCGCCGCCGACCTGGTGCCGGTCCTTCCTGAGATCGTGCTCTGCGGCGCCGCCTTCGGTCTGCTGCTCGCCGATCTCTTCGTCGACGCCAAGCGCCGCGGCCTGATCCATTTCCTCGCGCTGCTGTCGCTGCTGGTCACCGCGCTGCTGGTCGGCCGTGGCCTGGCCGGCGACCCGATCTCGGCCTTCGGTGGCATGTTCGTGCGTGACACGCTGGCCGACGTGCTGAAGATCGCCATGTGCATCACCACGGCGCTTGCGCTGTCTTATGCGCGGCCGTACCTGACGGAACGCGGCCTGATGGCCGGCGAGTTCTACGCCATCGTGCTGTTCGCGCTGCTAGGCATGATGGTGATGGTGTCGGCCGGCAACATGGTCACGCTGTACCTCGGCCTCGAGATGTTGGCCCTGAGTTCGTACGGCCTCGTCGCCATGGACCGCGACAACAAGGTCTCGTCCGAAGCGGCCATGAAGTACTTCGTGCTTGGCGCGCTGGCCTCCGGCCTGCTGCTCTACGGCATGTCGATGATCTATGGTGCCACCGGCAACCTCGGCCTTGAGGCCATCCACCAAGCGGCCGCCAGCAGCAGCGATCGCAGCCTTCTGCTGTTCGGCGTGGTGTTCGTGCTGGTCGGCGTGTCGTTCAAGTTCGGCGCGGCGCCGTTCCACATGTGGGTTCCGGACGTCTACCAGGGCGCGCCGACCGCGATCACGCTGTTCATCGGCTCGGTGCCGAAGATCGCGGCCTTCGGGTTCGCCTACCGCCTGCTCGAGTCCGGTCTCGGCCCAACGTCGCCGGAATGGTCGCAGATGGTCGCGTGGCTGGCCCTGCTGTCCCTGGTGATCGGCAACCTGCTGGCGCTGGCGCAGACCAACCTCAAGCGCATGCTGGCCTACTCGACGATCTCGCACGTCGGCTTCCTGTTCATGGCGCTGGCCAACGCCGGCCCGACGGGCTACTCGGCGGCGATGTTCTACGCGATCAGCTACGCCATCTCGGCCGCCGCGGCGTTCGGCGCGATCATCCTGATGTCGCGCCAGGGCTTCGAGGCCGAGGCCATCGCCGACTACAAGGGCCTGTGGCAGAAGAGCCCCTTCCACGCCACGCTGATCCTGATCGTGATGGCTTCGCTGGCCGGCCTGCCGCCGCTGCTGGGTTTCTGGGCCAAGCTGGAGGCGATCCGCGCCGCCGTGCAGGCCGACCTGCTGTGGCTGGCCCTCGCCGGCGTGGTGATGGCAGTGATCGGCGCGTTCTACTACCTGCGCGTGATCAAGGTGATGTTTTTCGACGAGCCGGAACGCGACGTCGCGGTCGTACACGCCGACGGCACGCTGCGCTTCGTGTTTGCCGCGAACGCCATCGCGCTGCTGGTGCTGGGCGTGTTCGCCAATCTGATCATGGCCTGGACGCGCGCCGCCTTCGCCTGAGCGAACGGGGTGCTTGCGCCGGACGCGCATGGCCCCGTATACTCGCTAACTCTGCTGCGGGGTGGAGCAGTCTGGCAGCTCGTCGGGCTCATAACCCGAAGGTCGCAGGTTCAAATCCTGCCCCCGCTACCAGTTTCGCGTCGTATCCTTTGCTCCGGATCGACGTCAGGCTGGGTCGGAAGTCCCCCTCGGGGGGCTCCCGGCCCCCGGAAATTGGATGTACCGGAAAGGGCCTCTCGGCCCTTTTTTGTTTCCGTTTTTTCGCGCAGGCCCATGAGCACGAAGACTGAAGAACTCACCGCAATGCTCGCCCCCGTGGTCGAAGGCCTGGGCCTTGGCTTGGAGCTGCAGGGCATCGAGTTCGCGCCGTCGCGCAGCCATGGCCTGCTGCGCCTGTACATCGATGTCGCGTCTGGCGAGCGCCACGTCACGGTCGAGGACTGCGAGGCCGTCAGCCGCGAAGTCTCGGCCGTGATGGACGTGAATGACCCGATCGCCAGCGCCTACACCCTTGAGGTGTCGTCGCCGGGGCTTGATCGGCTGATCTTCAATGCGGCGCAGGCGCTGCGCTTCGCCGGCCAGCAGGTCAAGGTGGCGCTCGCGCTGCCGCAGGACGGCCGCCGCCGCGTGCAGGGCAGCATCCTGCGCATGGACGGCGACCTGCTGATCATCGGTCTGGAGAACGGCGGCGAATTCGCCGTGTCCTTCGACAACATCGACAAGGCGAGGCTGGTGCCCGATTACGTGGCGCTGGGCCTTGAGGCAGCGGCGCCGAAAGCCCCGCGCCCGCGCCGCAAGCGCGCCGAAATCCCGAATTCGAAATCACCCGGAACCCATTGAAGCCCGGCCTCTGGTCGCGCTGTCGCGGAGTCAAGCATGAGCAAGGAACTGTTGCTGGTCATCGATGCGGTCGCCAACGAAAAGGGCGTGCCGCGCCAGGTCATCCTCGAGGCGATGGAAGCTGCGTTGGCGTCCGCTGCCAAGAAGCGCTATCCGGAGCAGGACGTCGCCTGCCGCGTCGCCATCAACCCGAAGGACGGCAACTACGAGACCTTCCGCCGCTGGGAAGTCGTGGCTGACGACGTGGTGATGGAGTCGCCGGATCGCATGATTCGCCTGATGGACGCCGTCGACGAGCGCGAAGGCGCGCAGGTCGGCGACTTCATCGAAGAGCAGATCGAGAATCCCGAGTTCGGCCGCATCAGCGCGCAGGCCGCCAAGCAGGTCATCGTGCAGCGCGTCCGCGAGGCCGAGCGCCAGCAGGTGGTCGATGCGTGGAGCGACCGGATCGGCGAGCTGGTCACCGGCGTCGTCAAGCGCGCCGAGCGCGGCAACATCTACGTCGACCTCGGCGGCAATGCCGAGGCCTTCATCCCGAAGGACAAGGCGATCCCCCGCGACGCGCTGCGTCCCGGCGACCGCGTCCGCGGCTTCCTGTACGAAGTGCGTTCGGAATCGCGCGGCCCGCAGCTGTTCATCAGCCGCACGGCGCCGGAATTCATGATCGAGCTGTTCAAGCTCGAAGTGCCGGAAGTCGGGCAGGGCCTCGTCGAGATCAAGGCCGCGGCGCGTGACGCCGGCGACCGCGCGAAGATCGCCGTGCTCGCCCACGACCACCGCACCGACCCGATCGGCGCCTGCATCGGCATGCGCGGTTCGCGCGTGCAGGCGGTCAGCAACGAGCTGAACGGCGAGCGCATCGACATCGTGCTGTGGTCGGACAACTCCGCGCAGTTCGTCATCAACGCGATGGCGCCGGCGGAAGTGCAGTCGATCATCGTCGACGAAGAGCGCCATGCCATGGACCTCGCCGTCGCCGAGGAGAAGCTCGCGCAGGCGATCGGCAAGGGCGGCCAGAACGTGCGCCTCGCCAGCCGCCTCACGGGCTGGCAGCTCAATGTGATGACGCAGGACCAGATCTCGGCGAAGTCCGAGGCTGAGCAGGCGAATTCCCGCAAGCTGTTCATGGACAAGCTCGAGGTCGACGAGGAGATCGCCGGCATCCTGGTGGGCGAGGGCTTCAATACCGTCGAGGAAATCGCCTACGTGCCCGTCGCCGAGCTGCTGGCGGTGGAGGGCTTCGACGAGGACATCGTCGAGGAGCTGCGCGCCCGCGCCCGCGACGCGCTGCTCACCGAGGCGCTGGCCGTCGAGGAGAACCTCGAGGAGCACAAGCCGGCCGAGGACCTGCTCTCACTTGAGGGCATGGACGAAGCCACGGCCTACGCGCTGTCGTCGCGCGGCATCGTCACCCGCGACGATCTCGCCGAGATGGCTGTCGATGAGATCGCCGACATCGAAGGCATGGACGACGCCCGCGCCGCCGCACTGATCATGGAGGCGCGCAAGCACTGGTTCGCCTGAGCCGGCCTGCACGCCACCCCACGCTAAACTCAGCGCCCCCGCGGCGCATTGCATCCAAGGAAGCCCTTCCGAATGTCCGAGGTCACCGTCCGCTCCCTGGCCAAGGTGCTGAACCTGCCCGTCGAGAAGCTGCTTGAGCAGCTCTCCGGCGCAGGCATGCAGTTCACCGGGCCGGACCAGGTGGTCAGCAGCACCGAGAAGATGAAGCTGCTCGGCTTCCTGCGCCGCACCCATGGCAAGGATGAAAAACCCGCCGAGGAAACCGGCCCCAGCCGCATCACGCTCCAGCGCCGCAAGGTCGAGGAGCTGACGGTCGGTGGCGGCAAGACGAAGGCGACCGTCGCCGTCGAAGTCCGGCAGAAGCGCACCTACGTGAAGCGCGCTGATGTCGCGCCGTCCGGCCCGGATGCCGAACGTGAGGACGCCGCTCGCAAGCTCGCGGAATCGCAGGCGCGCTCCGAGGCCGAGCGCAAGGCGCTGGACGACGCCGACCGTCGCCGTCGCGAGCAGGAGGCGGCCGAGAAGTCGTCGCGTTCGAAGACGCCTGCCGCGCCGGCCGCCGAGCCGGCGACCGAAGAGCGTCCGACTGAGGGCAGCGTCGAAGCCGCGCCGGCCACGCCGGAGCTCGCGGTCGACGCCCGCCCGGCGACGCGCCCGGTCATCCAGATGCCGACCCGCGCCGATGCCGACCTCGCCGCTCGTGCGCGCGAAGCGGCGAACCGTCGCGGCAAGCCCGGCGGTAAGGCCGAAGGCGGCCCCGAGGACGATCGCAGCAACCGCTTCGTCGGTGGCCAGCTGCACCTGAGCGAAGGCGCACACGCACGCCGCAGCACCGGCAACAACAAGCGCAAGCCGGGGGGCGGCCGTGGTCGCGCCGAACCATCGCGCCACAGCAATAGCAACAACAACAATGCTGGCCCGCACGCGTTCTCGCGCCCGACGGCGCCGGTGATGCGCGAAGTCGCGGTCGGCGAAGCGATCAGCGTCGGCGACCTCGCCAACAAGCTGGCCATGAAGGGCGGCGAAGTGGTGAAGGCGCTCTTCAAGATGGGCGTCATGGCCACCTTGAACCAGACCATCGACCACGACACCGCGGTGCTCGTCGTCGAGGAGCTGGGCCACAAGGCTGTGCGCGCCACCGAGGACGACGCCGAGCTGGCGCTGGCCGCGCACGTCGAAGCCGAGCAGGGCGAGCGTTCGCCGCGTCCGCCGGTCGTGACCATCATGGGTCACGTCGACCACGGCAAGACCTCGCTGCTCGACTACATCCGCCGCACCAAGGTGGCGTCCGGCGAAGCCGGCGGCATCACCCAGCACATCGGCGCGTATCACGTCGAAACCGGCAAGGGCGTCGTCACCTTCCTCGACACCCCGGGCCACTCGGCGTTCACCGCCATGCGCGCCCGCGGCGCCAAGCTCACCGACCTCGTGGTACTGGTCGTCGCAGCCGACGACGGCGTGATGCCGCAGACGGTCGAAGCGATCAAGCACGCGCGCGCCGCCAAGGTGCCGCTGGTGGTCGCGATGAACAAGATGGACAAGCCGAACGTCAACATCGACAACCTGCGCAACGGCCTCGCACAGCACGAAGTCACGCCGGAAGAGTGGGGTGGCGACACGCCGTTCATCGGCGTCTCGGCCAAGACCGGCATGGGCGTCGACGCGCTGCTGGACGCGATCCTCGTGCAGGCCGAAGTGATGGAGCTCTCCGCGCCGGTCGACGGCAAAGCGGCGGGCACCGTCATCGAGTCCTCGCTCGACAAGGGCCGCGGCCCGGTCGCCACGGTGCTGGTGCAGCAGGGCACGCTCTCGAAGGGCGACTACCTCGTCTGCGGCACGCAGTACGGCCGCGTGCGCGCGCTGTTCGACGAAGCCGGGAAGCAGGTCGATTCGGCCGGCCCGTCGATCCCCGTCGTGCTGCTCGGCCTCTCCGGCGTGCCGAACTCCGGCGACGACTTCGTGGTCGTGGCTGACGAGCGCCTCGCCAAGGACGTCGCGCAGCAGCGCGAGGCCAAGGTCCGCGAGGCCAAGCTGGTCAAGCAGGCCGGCCGCATGGAAGACATCATGGCCCAGATGGGCAAGGGCGAAGGCCAGCAGCAGCTCAACCTGCTGATCAAGGCCGACGTGCAGGGTTCGGTCGAGGCGCTGCGGGATTCGCTGGTGGGCCTCTCGAACGAGCTCATCAAGATCAACGTGGTGCAGGCCGGCGTCGGCGGCATCACCGAGTCGGAGGCCGTGCTGGCCGCCGCGGCGAAGGCCGTGGTCATCGGCTTCAACGTCCGCGCCGACGCGGCCGCGCGCAAGGTCATCGAGGGCAATGGCCTCGACCTGCGCTACTTCTCGATCATCTACGACGTCATCGACCAGGTGAAGCAGGTCGCGTCGGGCCTGCTCGGCAAGGAGATCCGCGAAGAGATCATCGGCGTCGCCGAGGTCCGCGACGTCTTCCGCAGCTCGAAGTTCGGCGCCGTCGCCGGTTCGCTGGTCGTCGAGGGCACGGTCAAGAAGTCGAAGCCGATCCGCGTGCTGCGCAACCAGACCGTCATCTTCCAGGGCGAGCTGGAATCGCTGCGCCGCTTCAAGGACAACGTCGAGGAAGTGCGTTCCGGCACCGAGTGCGGCATCGCGGTGAAGGCGTACAACGACGTCAAGCCGGGCGACATGATCGAGTGCTTCGAGCGCATCGAAGTGGCGCGGTCGCTGTAAGCCATGCCGAAGCGCTCCTTCTCGCGCACCGACCGCCTGTCCGCCCAGTTCCGCAGGGAGCTGGGCGTGATGGTCCACGAAGCGGTACGCGAGCATTCGCTGCCCTCGGCGAGCGTGTCCGACGTCGAGGTGACGCGCGACCTGTCGCACGCCAAGGTCTACGTGACGGCCCTGATGCCCGACCGCTCGCTGGAAGTGGTCAAGGCGCTGAACGAGCTGGCCAAGGGCTTCCGCCAGCAGCTCGGCAAGATGCTGCGCATCCGCCAGGTGCCCGAGCTGCATTTCCACTACGACGAATCCGTCGATCGCGGCGAAAAGATCGAGCTACTGCTGCGCGAGGCCGCGAAGCAGGACGCCGCGATCCGTGAAGCGTCCGACGACGCGAGCGACGACGCCAGGCGAGCGTCAGCGCCGACGCCGAAGGTCGGCAGCGTCGATTGATCCGGTGCCCTGACGGGCACCGCATCGGATCTTCCTCATGCATCGACTTCCTTTCCGTTCCCTCGATGGCCTGCTGCTGCTGGACAAGCCGGCGGGCCTGAGCTCGAACGCCGCGCTGCAGCGCGTGCGCAAGCACTACCGTGCCGAGAAGGCCGGCCACACCGGCAGTCTCGATCCGCTGGCCACCGGGCTGCTGCCGATCTGCTTCGGCGAGGCGACCAAGGTCGCTGGCCTGATGCTTGGTGCGCGCAAGGCCTACGAGACCGAAGCTCGCCTCGGCGTGGTGACCGACACCGACGATGCCGACGGCCAGGTGCTGCGCGAACGCGAGGTGCCGCTGCTCGACGCGCATGTCGTCGAGCGCGCGCTGAAGCGCTACATCGGGCGCATTTCGCAGCGCCCGCCGATCTATTCCGCGCTGAAACAGGGTGGCGAGCCGCTCTACGCCAAGGCCCGCCGCGGCGAAATCGTCGAGGTCGCCGAGCGCGAGGTCGATGTGCACGCACTGGAGCTGCTGTCGATCAACGGCGCATCGCTGCGCCTGCGCATCACCTGCGGCTCCGGCACCTACGTGCGCAGCTTGGTGCGCGACATCGGCGAGGATCTCGGTTGCGGTGCGCACGTGGTCGCGCTGCGCCGCCTGTGGGCCGAACCGTTCCGCACGCCGACGATGATCACGCTGGACGAGATCGAGGCCATCGATCGCAACAGCGAGCCCGGCCTGGCCGCGCTGGACAGCCTGCTGATGCCCGTAGAGTCGGCCCTCACCGACTGGCCGCGCCTGAACCTCAGCGACGCCGAGGTGCTGAGGCTGGGCCACGGCCAGAGCCTCGGCGGCTTGGATGCCGCGAACGGCCTGATGGCGGCCTTCGCGCCGAGCGGGCGTGCCGTAGGCCTGGTCGAGGGCCGGGACGGCGTCGTGCACCCGCAACGCCTGTTCCGCTGGGCCGCGGCGTCCTGAGCTTGGCCAGGGCGCGGGGAGCGCTCGTGTGAAGGCCGACGCTGAACGCGGCCGCCCTAGGTTCGTGAAAACCTTGTTCAGAAGCCTCCCCGGGCTTACAATCCGCGCGCCTCATTCGAGGCATCCCCATGAAACCGGCGAAGACCGCGGTGCGTCCACGAGTGACGTTCCTGCGCCTTCCGCATCACGAGAACGTCCATGAGCATCGATTCCAACCAGATCATTTCCCAGTTCGCGCGCGGCGCCAACGACACCGGCTCGCCGGAAGTCCAGGTCGCCCTGCTGTCAGCCCGCATTGAGCAGCTGACTGAGCACTTCAAGGCGCACAAGCAGGACCACCACAGCCGTCGCGGCCTGCTCAAGATGGTGAACACCCGCCGTCGCCTGCTGGCCTACCTGAAGGACAAGGACGTCGAGCGCTACAAGACGCTCATCGAGCGCCTTGGCCTCCGTCGCTAAGTGACACCCCGCGCGGCGCAGAAATGCGCCGCGCTGCTTTTTGGGGCCTGCAAAGCCCCGCCGTGTTGACCGGGGCTGCTGCCCCACGCCGCGGCAACGCGGCCACCGAGCGAGGGGGCAGGGGCCCCCGGCCGGACTGAAACGAACGACAACCAGAGAGCAGAACGTGGCGAAATATTCGAAGACCTTCCAGTACGGCCAGCACGAAGTGACGCTGGAAACGGGCGAGATCGCCCGCCAGGCCGGTGGCGCCGTCCTCGTCAAGATGGCCGACACCGTCGTCCTCGTGACCGTCGTCGGCAACAAGAACGTCCGTGAAGGCATGGACTTCTTCCCGCTGACCGTCGACTACCAGGAGAAGTTCTATGCCGGTGGCCGCATCCCGGGTGGCTTCTTCAAGCGTGAAGGTCGCCAGACCGAACGCGAGACGCTGACCTCGCGCCTGATCGACCGTCCGATTCGTCCGCTGTTTCCGGAAGGTTTCCGCCACGAAGTGCAGGTCATCGCCACGGTGATCTCGCTGAACCCCGAGGTCGAGGGTGACATCCCGGCGATGATCGGCACCTCGGCCGCGCTGGCGCTCTCGGGCATCCCGTTCGCGGGCCCGATCGGTGCCGCCAAGGTCGG
>JBOFQO010000206.1:0-4515 GCA_051660925.1 Silanimonas sp.
CGACCTTGCAGCGCGCGATCACCACGCGGATCAGGTCCTCCTTCCGCTCCACGTTGACGCCGCCAGAGAAGTACGCGGTTTCCGGCGGGTACTTATAGCGAAGGCTAAGCTGGTCGGTCTCGGTGCGGACATCAAGGTCGCGGATGGCGGCCTTCGCGTAAACGGGTTGCATAGGGCTCACTCCTGCGCAGGCGGTGGCGGCGAGCGCCAGGCCGATGAGGGCTGTGGTCGGAACCAAGCGATTCGAGGACATCGCGATCCTGTCCGTTGGGGGGATGGACGCGCATTCGGGGGTGCGCTTGATCGAACCATAGCGTCGACGGCGGTTAAGCCCCCGTGAGCGTTGTGCGAAGGTCGGCTCGGCCCGGTAGTCTTCACGCATGGAAGAGCTCCTGCTGTGGCGGTGGAGCACCACCGTTCAAATCACGTCCGCCGTTGTACTGGCCATCTTCATGGTGGCCTTCGGCCGCGCTGTGGGACGGCCGGACACGCGCTGGTGGGCGGGCGCCTACGTCGCGAACCTCGGGGCGATGGCAGTGACGGTGCTGTATTGGTACGGCATCCCGCCCGACCTTGTGCCCGGCGGCTTGACGCGCTTCGGCTACATGGCCTCGAAGACGCTGTTCGTGGTCTACCTCGCGGCGGGCGTGTTCGCGTTCAAGCACCCCCGTGGCCACACGCCGTTCACTGTGCAGCGCAATCTGCTACTCGCGACGGGTGTCGGTCTGTTTGGCGCGTTTTTCGCGCCGTCGATCAACCTGCTCGGCCTGACGCAGCACGCCATCATCGCGGTGACGCTCGGCATCGGTGCGTGGTGGTGTTTCCGTAACCCCGTCATGGGGCTGGAGTGGTTGGGCATCGGGCTGGCGGCGCGGGCTGTGCTCGGTGCAGGCGAAGCCGCGGCCTACGGGCTCACTGAGGCCGGCGCGACCGTCGCGCAGTCACCGTGGATGCAGCGCGCGCTGGCCGCGCACTCCTCGTTCGACACCGGTGCCGAATGGTTGATCGTGCTCGGCTGCGTCGTGGCCGTGGCGCGACGCTCGGAGGCCGAACTAAAGCGCAGCCACACCGAGCTTCATCGCGCCAACCTTGCGCTGATCGAAGCCGTGCAGCGCGACCCGCTCACCGGGCTCGCGAACCGCCGCGCGCTGGGGCCGTTGCTCGAGGTGGCCGGACGGCACGGCGCGACGCTGATGTTCTTCGACCTCGATGGCTTCAAGACGATCAACGACGAGCACGGCCACGACATCGGCGACGCCTGTCTGCGGCGCTTCGCCGATGCGCTGCGCGATCGCTTTCCCGATGTTGATGGCCTGGTGCGCTACGCCGGTGACGAGTTCGTGCTGGTCGACGCTGACCTCGGGCCGAGCGATTTCGAACAGCGCGTGCAGGCGCTGCGCAGCGACCTGGCGACACCGCGCGGCCGCGAGCCGGCCCTGCATTTCAGCGTGGGCGCGCACCGCTTCGCGGGCGGCCACGGCGACATCGCCGAGGCGCTGCGCGAGGCCGACCAAGCCATGTATCGCAACAAGGCCGAGCGGCGTCAGCTGCGCGGCATTTCCGCGTAGTCGAGGCGCAGAGGCTTTTCGAGCAGGCGCTCCATCGGCGGCGGCCACAGGCCAAGCGGGCCGACGCGACGCATCGCTTCCTCGGGGCTCAGGCCCTTTTCGCGCACCAGCCAAGCGGCGTACAGATGCCCGGCGCGTGTGCCGCTGGCGCAATGAAGCAGGATGTCGCCGTCGCCGCGGGCCATCGCCGCGCTGAAGGCATCGAGCGCCGCCGGCGTGTAGCCGGTGTTGCCGGCGATCGGGATCAGCGTGTAGTCGATGCCTTTCGATGCGGCCAGCGCGGCTTCGTCGAAGCCCAGTGTCGCCATCTCCTCCGGCGTGCGCAGGTTGATGACGCGCCGGACGCCCTGGGCGTTCAGCGCCTCAAGATCGGCGGCCATCGGCTGCGGCGAGAGCAGCACGGCGCCGTCGCGGACGATGCGGGTGTCAAAAGGCGGCGGTGCGGGCGTGGTCGCGGCGGTCGCGGTCGCGGCGCTGCTGGCGTCGGCACGTGCACCGCCGTCGCTCGTGCAGGCGGACAGTGCGGCGGCGCCCAGCAGGGCGACGACGAGGGTTCGGGGATGCATCGGAGTTCTCCTCAGCGGGGTGTGCTCAGCGGGATGTGCTGGTCTTGCCGGCAGGCTTGGCCGGCGCGATGCCGGCGCCGCAGGAGCGACGCACGACGAGGGTCGGGGACAGCACTTCACTCACGGCCGTCTCGCCGCGGATCTCGCGGATCAACGTGTCGACAAGCTTCTCGCCGGCGAGCTTGGTGTCCTGCAGCACGGTGGTGAGCGGCGGGTTGCAGAACGCGGCCACCGGCTGGTCGTCGAAGCCGACCACGGCCACGTCCTCGGGCACGCGCTTGCCGTGCTCAAGCAAGGCGCGCATCGCACCGATCGCGATGAGATCGCTCGCGCAGAACAGCGCGTCGAACTCGACACCGCGCGCGAACAGCGCCTGCGCCGCGGCGTAACCGGCGAGCTCGGTGGAGTCGATGACGTCGATCTGCAGCGCGGCCTCAGTGCTGAGCTTCGCGGTCTGCAGTGCGTCGCACAGGCCGAGGTAGCGGTCGCGGAACTCCGGCCAGGTGGGTTGGTTGGCGCCGAGGTAGGCCACGCGCTTGCGGCCCTGCGCGGCGAGGTGCCGGCCGACCAGCCGCCCACCTTCGCGGTTGTCGCTGCCGATCGACACGCCCGGCTGGCGCTCGAACACCGGCCCCCAGCGCACGAAATGCGTGCCCTGCTGAACGAGGCGGTCAAGCTTGTCGCGGGTGGTGAACCACTCGCCGTAGCCGAGCAGGATCAGCCCATCGGCCTTGTGCGCGTCCTGGTAGTCGGCGTGCCAGTCCTCGCTGAACTGCTGGAAGCTGACCAGCAAGTCGTAGCCCTGCCGCGCGCAGGCTCGGGTGATCGAGCCCAGCATGGTCAGAAAGAACGGGTTGATCAGCGTGTCGTTCGGGGTCGGGTCCTCGAACAGCAGCAGGGCCAGCGTGACGGAGCTCTGCCGGCGCAGGTTCGAGGCGTTCTTGTCGACCTTGTAGTTCAGCTCGCGGGCGATGTCGCGGATGCGCTTTCGCGTCTCCTCCGACACCAGCGGGCTGTCGCGCAGGGCGCGTGAGACCGTGGCCTGCGAGACGCCGGCTCGGTAAGCGATGTCGAACGAGGTGGGGCGGGATTTCTGGCTCATGCGGGCGGGAGGATACCCCGCCCGGCGCACGCGGCGCGGCGCCCGCCTGACGGTGGCGACCGCGCGCCGTCTCAGGCCTTGCGTAGAGCCGCCGCCTCGCGGGCCAAGGCCTCGATGCGTGCCCAGTCGCGGCCGGCGATCGCGTCCTTCGGCAGCATCCACGAGCCGCCCACCGTGCCGACGTTGGGCAGGGCGAGGAAGGCCGGCGCACTGGCGGCGTCGATGCCGCCGGTCGGGCAGAAGCGCACCTGCGGGAACGGCCCATGGAAGCCCTTCAGCGCCGGGAGGCCGCCCGAGCTGACCGCCGGGAAGAACTTGAAGCGCTGGTGCCCGTGCGCGAGGCCCTGCATCACCTCGCTGGCGGTGGCGACGGCCGGCAGCCAAGCGATCGGGCTGGCGTTGGCCGCGTGATACAGCGCCGGCGTCGCGCCCGGGCTGATCGCGAAGGTGCAGCCAGCGGCCGCGGCGGCTTCGAGGTCGGCGGGCGTCAGCACGGTGCCGGCGCCCAGCACCGCGCCGGGCACCTCCGCGGCGATGCGCCGCATGCCCTCCAGCGCGGCGGCGGTGCGCAGCGTCACTTCCAGCACCGGCAGGCCGCCTGCGACGAGCGCCCGCGCCAGCGGCACGGCGTCGTCGACGCGGTCAATGACGATCACCGGCAGCACCGGCGCCCGGGCGAACACGGCGTCGACCGCTGCGTTGCGTTGTTCTGTGGTCCACGCCATCACTGCTTTCCTCTCTCCTCGCTCTTTCACTCGTTACTGCTTGATCTGCCGCAGCGCGCAGGCCGCACCCAGCAGGCCCGGCTGCGGATGGGTGATCACGTGCAGGCTCACCTTCTCAAGGTAGGCGGCGAAGCGGCCCTTGGCGAGGAAGCGCTCCCGGAAGGCGCTGCTCTGCAGGAAGGGGATGAAGCGCGGCACGATGCCGCCGGCGATCATCACCGACTTCGCGCCGTGGATCAGCGCGGTGTCGCCAGCCACGCTGCCCAGCACGCTGCAGAAGCGCGCCAATGTGCGGCGGGCGTTGAGGTCGTGGCCCTCGAGGGCGGCTTCGACGATGGCCGCGGGCTCGCGCAGCACGGTGGCGCTGTCGCCGAGCGGGCTCGGGCCGGTGCCGGGATCGCGCAGCGCGGCGTCGATGTGGGAGAGGCCGACGCCGCACAGCAGGCGCTCGTTGCTGGTGCGGCCGAAGCGCTGGTTCATCCAGCGCTGGATCTTCTGCTCTTCCTCGCCGATCGGCGCGAAGCTGACGTGCCCGCCCTCGGTCTCGACCACCT
>JBOFQO010000207.1:0-8109 GCA_051660925.1 Silanimonas sp.
CGGCGCACGCCGTGCATGCGCACGGCCTCGCACGCGTCGCTGTCGTCGATTTCGACGTGCACCACGGCAACGGCACGGAGGCGATCTTTGCCGCCGAGCCGCGCGTGGCCTACGTCAGCTCGCACCAGAACCCGCTGTACCCCGGCACCGGCATGGAGGGCGACACCGGCGTCGGCAATGTCGTCAACGCGCCGCTGCCGCCGCGCAGCGGCAGCATCGTGTTCCGTGAGGCGTGGCGCGCACGCCTGCTGCCGGCGCTGGAGGCCTTTCGCCCGCAGCTGCTGCTGGTGTCCGCCGGTTTCGACGGCCACCGGCTCGATCCGCTCGCCGACCTCGAGCTCGGCCCCGAGGACTACCGCTGGCTGTCGGCCGAGCTCGCCGACCTCGCATCGCGGCACTGCGGCGGCAAGCTGGTGTCGGTTCTTGAGGGCGGCTACAGCCTCACTGCGCTGCGCGAATGCAGCGTGGCGCACATCCGCGGCCTCACCGCGGCCTGAAGCGCAGCGACGCCGAGTTGATGCAGTAGCGCAGCCCGGTCGGTCGGGGACCATCGGGAAACACGTGCCCGAGGTGCGAATCGCAGCCGGCGCAGCAGACTTCGGTGCGCCGCATGCCGTGCGAACCGTCCTCCTTCATCAGCACGGCGTCGCGGGCCACCGGTCGGAAATAGCTCGGCCAGCCGCTGCCGGAGTCGTACTTGGCGACCGAGTCGAACAGGTCGGCACCGCAGGCCACGCAGGCGTAGACGCCATCGGCGTGGTGGTCCCAGAACGCACCGGTGAACGGCGCTTCGGTGGCCGAGCAGCGGCAGATCGCGTACTGCTCGGGGGTCAGTTCGGCCTGCCATTCGGCCTCGGATTTGCGGATGGGCCCGGTCATGGCGCGGTTCTCCGGCTCGGTGGGCGCCGCCGTGGGCGACGCGGGGCTCCCGGCGGGGAGCGGATTCCGTCAAGCTTACGGATCACGAAGTGAGAGGCTTGTCCGTGTCGCGACCGAACCTGCACCCGCTGGCCCTGGCCTTGGGCCTTGCCCTGGCCCTGCCCGCCCGCGCCGCGGAATCCCTCGGCGGCGACGGCCCGAACTGGGCGCTGTGCCGCGCGCCGATCGCGCTCGAGAGCGCCCGCACGCGCCCACCCACGGTCGGCGCCGAGGGCCGCGAGACCACTCCCACCGATATCCAAGCCGATACGCTCGACGTCTCTGGCGAGAAGGTCACGACCTTCAGCGGCCGGGTCGAACTGTCGCGCGCCGACCAGTGGGTCGGCACCGACACCCTCATCTACGTCCACGAGGACGAGACTTGGCAGAGCCCCGGCCCGCTGCGCTTCGAAGACGAAGGCGTGCGCGTTGCGGCGAAGTCCGCCGACGGCGACAACGCCGCCGAGCGCATCCGCCTGCGTGACGTCGAGTACCAGCTGATCGACGGCACGATGGGCAACGGCACCGCCGATGCGGTGATCCGCGAGGGCCAGCGCAGCACCCTGGCCGACGCGCTGTTCTCGACCTGCCCGCCCGGACAGCGGCAGTGGGCGTTCGAGGCCGAGACGATCGAGATCGACGACGTCGAGAAGCGCGGTGTCGCGCAGAACGCCACGCTGCGCCTCGGCAACGTGCCCGTGCTGTGGCTGCCGTGGATCAGCTTCCCGACCACCGACGAGCGGCGCACCGGCCTGCTCGCGCCGAAGATCGGCGTGCAGGACGACAACGGCTTCGACTACGAGCAGCCGATCTACATCAACATCGCGCCGCACATGGACGCGACGCTGACGCCCCGCTGGATGTCGCGTCGCGGCCTGATGCTGGGCGGCGAGTTCCGCTACCTTGGGCAGGCCAACGCCGGCACGGTGGAAGGCACCTACCTGCGCGACGACGACCGCACCGGCGAAGACCGCGGCTTCTTCCGCTGGCAGCACTTCAGCGCGCTGTCGCCGCACTGGTACGCCACCGCGAACCTGCAGGACGTCAGCGACCGCGAGTATTTCCGCGACCTCGGCGACAACTTCGGCCAGAACACACTGAGCCTGCTCGACAGCAGCGTCGCGTTGAACGGACGCGGCCGCTTCTGGTCGACCGGGCTATCGTTCGAGCGCTGGGAAGCCGCCAACCCGGCCGTGCTGCCCGGCAGCGAGCCTTATTCGCGCCTGCCGCGACTGCGCGGGCAGTGGTTGCAGCCGGTGCTGCCGTGGCTCGACCTCGGCGTGAATGCCGAAGCCGTGCGCTTCGAACACGACGCCCTGCCGGGCGGTCGGCGCATCGACCTCACGCCGCGCGTCAAGCTCGCCTTCGGTGGCGCCAGCTGGTTCGTGAATCCCGAGTTCGCGCTGCGTTACACCCGCTACGAGCTGCAGCGCGATCCGCGAGTGACGGTGCAGCGGCAGGACCTCAGCCCCGACCGCAGCACGCCGATCAGCAGCCTCGACGCTGGCCTGCTGTTCGAGCGCGACACGACGATCTTCGGCGGCGACTACGTGCAGACGCTGGAGCCGCGCCTCTACTACCTGCGCGTGCCCTACCGCGAACAGGGCGACCTGCCGCTGTTCGACACCCAGCCGCTGTCCTTCAGCTGGCCGGGCCTGTTCCGGCAAAACCGCTACACCGGCGCCGACCGCCAGGCCGATGCCAACCAGGCGACGCTGGCCGTCACCACGCGCCTGCTCGATGCCGACGACGGCCGCGAGCGCCTGTCCGCCAGCCTCGGTCGCATCCACTACTTCGACACGCCGCGCGTCGTGATCCCCGGCGAACGCCCAGCGGCCAGCGACGGCTCCGCGTACGTCGGCGAGCTCGACTGGCGCGTCAGCGACGCCTGGAGCGTGTCGGTGGCGCAGCAGTGGAACCCCGGCGCGCTCGGCACCGATCTCTCGGCGGTGCGCACGCAGTGGCGCTTCTCGGAGCGCGGCCTGCTGAACGCGAGCTACCGCTACCGCAAGGACCTGATCGAGCAGACCGACGTCAGCTTCACGGCACCGATCAACGCCCACTGGCGCGCCGTCGGCCGCTGGGCCTGGTCGCTGCGCGACCGCCGCACGCAGGAAGCCCTCGGCGGGCTTGAGTGGCGCAGCTGCTGCGTGGCCGTGCGGATGCTCGCCCGCGACTACGTCCAGGACCTAAACGGCGAACGCAATCTCGGCGTCTACCTCGAGATCGAGCTGAACGGCATCGGCAGCTTCGGCCGCGATTCAGAGCGGTTGTTGTCGGATGCTATCCTCGGCTACTCGCCTTGACCCAGCGCTCCGGCGCGCCAGAGCCCGTTCCAGCCCCATGTCGAAGTCCGCTTTCCTGAAGCCCCTGCTCGTGAAGCCCGCGCTCACCAGCCTGCTGGCCGCCGCCCTCGTCCTCGCTTCGCCGCTCTCGCAGGCCCAGCTGCTCGCCGGCCCCGGCGCCAGCAGTGGCGCCATCGACGGCATCGTCGCCGTCGTCGACGAGGACGTGATCCTCAAGTCCGAACTTGACCGCGCGATCGCCAACGTGCGCAACCAGTACCGCGGCCGCGAGGCCCAGCTGCCGCCGGAGAACGTGCTGCAGCGCCAGGTGCTCGACCGCCTCGTGCTGATGCGCCTGCAGGTGGCACGCGCCGAGAGCACCGGCATCCGCATCGGCGACACCGAGCTCAACCAGACCATCCAGAGTATCGCGGCCCAGTCCGGCGTCAGCATCGAGCAAATGCGCGCGCAGATCGAAGGCGGCGGTCTCAGCTTCGACGACTACCGCCGCAGCGTGCGCGAAGAGTTGCAGATGCGTCGCCTGCAGCAGCGCGTCGTGCAGAGCCGCGTGGTGGTCAGCGAATCGGAAGTCGACCAGCTGCTCGCTCAACGCAGCGTTGACAGCACGGAGTTCCAGCTGGCGAACCTGCTGGTCGCGCTGCCGGACGGCGCTACGCCCGAGCAGGTTGCGATCGCCGAGCAGAAGATCAACGGCATCAAGTCGCTGCTGGACCGCGGCGAGATCGACTTCCGCGCAGCGGCCATCCGCTACTCCGACGACCGCAACGCCCTCGAGGGCGGCGACCTCGGCTGGCGCGAGGCCAGCAGCGTCCCGCCGCGCTTCGCCGAGCTGATCCAGGGCCTGCAGCCCGGCCAGTACACGGCGCCGGTGCGCGGCCCGAGCGGCTTCCAGATGGTGCAGCTGGTCAACGTGCGCCAGTCGGGTCCGCAGACGGTGGCCGAGTACCAGGCCGATCACCTCCTGGTCGCAGTGAACGACGTGGTCGGCGAGGAGGCCGCGCGCCGCAAGATCGACGAGCTGCGCGCACGCATCGAGGCCGGCGAAGATTTTGCCAAGCTGGCCCGCGAGAACTCGGATGACACCTTCAGCCGCAACCGCGGCGGCCGCCTCGACTGGTTCGGCGGCGAGACCTACGGCCCAGCCATCACCCAGCAGGTCGCGTCGCTGCAGGACGGCCAGCTTTCGGCGGTGTTCCGCACCGAGGCCGGCTGGCACGTGATCCGTCGCGTCGCCGAGCGCCAGCAGGACGTCACCGACGAGAACCGCCGCACGCGTGCCCGCCAGATGATCGGCGAGCGCAAGGCCCAGGACGAGTTCGAGCGCTTCCTGCGCCAGCTGCGCGCCGACGCCTACGTCGAGTCGCGCCTCGGCGCCTAATCCGGTGAACCCCACGCCCCGGCTCGCGCTGCTTCCCGGCGAGCCGGCCGGCATCGGGCCGGAACTCTGCGTCCGGGTCGCGCAGACGGCGCAGTCCGCCGTCCTCGTCGCCTACGGCGATGGCGACACCCTGCTGGCCGCCGCGCACGCGCTCGGCCTGCCGCTGCGCCTTCGGCCGATGGCCGCGGAAGCGCTGGAAAGCGACGACACCCAGCCCTTGCCACCCGGCGAACTCGCGCTCGTCGAACACCGCAATGCGTCGCCGGTGCGCTTCGGCGTCGCCGATGCCGACAACACCCCGGCCGTCGTCGGCGCCCGTCGCGCGGCGGCGGCCGCTGCGCTGGCCGGCCGCGTCGATGGGCTCGTCACCGGCCCGGTGCACAAGGCCACGATCATCCGTGGCGGCGGGCGCGTCGCCGGCCTGCCCTTCAAAGGGGTGACCGAGCTGCTGGCCGAGGTGGCCGGCGTCGACGTGGTGATGATGCTGGCCAACCCGCGCCTGCGTGTCGCGCTCGCCACCACCCACCTGCCGCTGCGCGCCGTGCCCGACGCGATCACGCCGGCGGGCCTCGAGCGCGTGCTGCGCATTAGCCTTCGCGCGCTGCGCGACGACTTCGGCATCGCGAATCCGCGACTGCGCGTGCTCGGGCTGAATCCGCACGCCGGCGAATCCGGCGAGATGGGCCGAGAGGAGATCGAGGTCATCGCCCCGGTGCTTGAGCGCCTGCGCGCCGAAGGCTTCGCGCTGGAGGGCCCGCTGCCCGCCGACACCGCCTTCCTGCCGCAGCAGCGTGAGGCCTTCGACGCCGTGGTCGCGATGTACCACGACCAAGGCCTGCCGGTGCTGAAGGCCAGCGGTTTCGAAGACGCGGTGAACATCACCCTGGGCCTGCCTTTCCCGCGCGTCGCCGTCGACCACGGCACCGCGCTCGACCTCGCCGGGCGCGGCCTCGCCGATCCCTCCAGCCTGCAGCACGCCGTGGCACTGTGCGCCGAGCTGGCGCGCCGGCGCGCCTCGGCCTGACGGCCCTGCCCCGCACGGAACCCCACGCCCATGAGCCTCGACGCGCACCGCCACAAGAAGCAGCTCGGCCAGCATTTCCTGTCGAGCCCCGGCGTGGTCGACAAGATCATCCGCGCGCTCAACCCGAAACCCGGCGAATTCATCGTCGAGATCGGCCCAGGCGGCGGCGCGCTGACCTTCCCGCTGCTGCGCGCGCACGGCGAGCTCACCGTCATCGAATTCGACCGCGACCTGATCGAGCCGCTGGCGATCGAAGGCGCGGCCCATGGCAGGCTCACCATCGTCCATCGCGACGTGTTGAAGGTCGATTTCGGCAAGCTCGGCCACGGCCACGACATTGAAGGCCCGCTGCGCCTCGTCGGCAACCTGCCCTACAACATTTCCACGCCGATCCTCTTCCACGTGATGGAGCACGCAGAGGCGGTGAAGGACATGCACTTCATGCTGCAGAAGGAAGTCGTCGACCGCATGGCCGCTGAGCCGGGCAGCAAGACCTACGGGCGGCTGTCAGTCATGCTGCAAGCGGTGTGCCGCGTGACCCCGCTGTTCGACGTGCCGCCGGGCGCTTTCACGCCACCGCCGAAGGTTGATTCGGCCGTCGTGCGCCTGGTGCCTCGCCCTGCCGGCGAGGCCGGCGTGCAGGACGCCGCGCATTTCGCGCGCACGGTCGCAGCGGCGTTCTCGCAGCGCCGCAAGACGCTGCGCAACGCGCTGTCGACGGTCTGCGACGTCGAGGCGATCCGCGCCGCCGGCATCGATCCGGGCGCGCGCGCCGAAGCCGTTCCGGTCGATGCTTACGTGAAGCTGTCCAACCAGCTGATCGAATCCGGCATCCAGCCCCCGGAAGCCGACGCGCTTTAAGTAAAATCGCGGCCATGCCGAACCCCCGCTATGCCATCACGGTGGCCGTCGCCACCCGCTTCCTCGACGAACAGAGCGCCCCCGACGAGGGTCGCTACGTGTTCGCGTACACGATCCGCATCGCCAACACCGGCGAAATCCCGGCGCGCCTGCTCTCGCGCCACTGGCTGATCACCGACGCCAACGGCAAGGTGCAGGAAGTGCGTGGTGACGGCGTGGTCGGCCAGCAACCCTGGCTGAAACCCGGTGGCGAGTTCGAGTACACCTCGGGTGCAGTGCTGGAAACCTTCTGCGGGCAGATGCGCGGCAGCTACCAGATGCTCGCCGACGACGGCACCGAGTTCGACGCCGAGATCGCCCCCTTCGCGCTCAGCATCCCGCGGACACTGCACTGATGGCGACCTACGCCATCGGCGATCTGCAGGGCTGCCACGACATCCTGCTGCGCCTGCTTGAGGCGATCCGCTTCGACCCGGCGAAGGACCGTCTGTGGTTCTGCGGCGACCTCGTCAACCGCGGCGGACAGTCGCTGGAAACGCTGAAGCTGCTGCATGGCCTGCGCGACAACGTCATCGTCACGCTCGGCAATCACGACCTCTCGCTGCTGGCCATCGCTGGCCGCCGCCCCGACGAGCAGCGCCGCGTCAACCCCGATCTGCAGCGCGTGCTGTTTGACGACGACGCCCCAGCGCTGATCGACTGGCTGCGCGCGCAGAAGCTGATGCACGTCGACCGCGAGCTCGGCTTCGCGATGGTGCACGCTGGCCTCGCGCCGAAGTGGACGATCAAGATCGCCGAAGCCCGCGCGCGCGAAGTCGAGGAACGCCTGCAGGGCGAGCACGGGGCGCGGCTGCTGAAGAACATGTACGGCGACAAGCCGAACTGGTCGCCGAAGCTCGAAGGCGTGGACCGCTGGCGCGCAATCATCAACGTGTTCACGCGCATGCGCTACTGCACCACGGCCGGCCGCATCGCCTTCGAGGAGAAGGGGCGCCCCGGCACGCAGAAGGGCGGCGTGTACCCGTGGTTCTCGGTGCCCGGCATCGTCGAGCGCGAGATGCCCCTCGTGTTCGGCCACTGGAGCACACTGGGTCTGTTCCAGGGCCTCGGCGTCTACGGACTCGACACCGGCGCGGTGTGGGGCGGTAAGCTCACGGCGCTCGAACTCGGGCCGGAACCGCGCGTGCACCAAGTGCCGGGACGCGTGGTGGTCGGCGGCGCCAAGGGCGAGGACTAACGCGCCTCCCGTCGCACCCTACCGCGATGCGGCAATACCGCCGTCAAGGCCGATGCTAGAGTCGGCCCACTTCGGCCAGACGCGACCAAGGGCATGGGACGAGACGGCGTGGATCACCCTCTGGGTCGCAGGCCCCGCGGCCGGCCACCGGCCTTCGCCATCCTGCTCGCCGCGACGTCGATCACCTGCAGCGCGGCCGCGCAGTCCACCCGCGAACTCACCGAGCTATCGCTTGAGGAGCTTCTCGACATTCCAGTGAATGTGGCCTCACGCGTCGCCGATTCGGCCGACCGCCAGCCGGCAACGGTAACCACGCTGGGCCGCGCCGAGATCGAGCGCAGCGGCGCGCGAACGCTCGCCGAACTGCTGGCCCTGCACGTTCCTG
>JBOFQO010000208.1:0-4192 GCA_051660925.1 Silanimonas sp.
GTGTCGACGGCGCGCACGGCGTTGCGCTGGTCGCAGGGGCGGCGCTCGATCGCCGTGGACAAGGACCTCGCGTCGCCGTGGCGCGTCGCGGCGCAGCGTCTCCCGATCGCCTGGATGGACGCCTTCCTGAAGCAGCTCTGGGCCGAAGGACGCGTCAGCGACGGCACGGTCTCCGGCACCTTGGCCATCCCCGCCGACGTCGCGGCAACACGAATCGACGCCGACCTTCGCTTCGCCGGCCTGGCCTTCGACACGCCCGATGGCGCCCTGGCCGGCGCCGGCCTGTCGGTGCCCTTGCGGCTGCGCTACGAATCGACGCCGGCCTCCCCGACGGCACCGGAGCGCACGCGCGTCGCGCTGCAGGGCCGGCTCGAGGCCGGCGAGCTGCTCGTCAGCCCGATTTATCTCGCCGTCCCGGCGGCGGGCGTCGGCGTCGAGGTCGAGGCCGAATCGCAGCCTGACGGACGCTGGCGGCTGCCGCGCTGGCGCTGGAACGACGCCGGCACACTGGCCGCCTCTGGCGACGCCACACTGGCGGCCGACGGCAGCGTGCTGGCGCTCGCCGCCCGCGCCGAGTCGCCGGATCTCGCTGCGCTGCGCAGCCGATACCTCGACGGCGTGCTGGCGCCGGCCGGCTTCGGCGACTTGCAGCTTGCCGGACGCGGGCAGGGCGCCGTGGCCTTTGACGGCGAGGGTTTGTCGGCGCTTGACGTCGCGCTGCAGCAGACGCTGGCCGTCGACCCGAAGGGCCGCTTCTCGCTCGCCGGCGTCAGCGGCGACCTGCGCTGGTCGCGCGATGCGCAGGCCGCGGACAGCCGGCTCGGATGGCAGGCCGCGGCGCTGTATGGCATCGGCGTCGAGGCCGGCGCGCTGGCCTTCCGCAGTCGCGATGGCCAGCTCGTGCTGGCCGAACCGCTGCGCAGCGCGGCCCTCGGTGGGCACCTGCGGCTGGATCGCTTGGTCTGGCGCCCGCCGCGCGGCGCCGCGCCGCTGCGCATCGAGATGGGCCTCGCCCTCGAAGCGCTGGACCTCGGCAGCCTGTCGCAACGCCTCGGCTGGCCGGACTTCGAGGGCACGCTCGGCGGCACGCTGCCGAACGCGTTGTACGAGAACAACCGCGTGAGCTTCGACGGCGGGCTGGCGATGCAGCTGTTCGGTGGTGAGGTGCGCATCGACGACCTGGCACTCGAGCGACCCTTCGGCGTCGCGCCGTCGTTGGCGGCGAACCTGCGCTTCCAGGACATCGACCTCGCGCCGCTGACCGGCGCCTTCGGCTTCGGCGAGATCACCGGCCGCCTGGATGGCCGCATCCGCGACCTGCGCCTCGTCGACTGGACGCCGGTGGCCTTCGATGCGCGCCTGCTGACCGACCGCAACTGGGACGGCTCGCGGCGCATCAGCCAGCGCGCCGTCCAGGACATCTCCGACCTGGGTGGCAGCGGGCTCGTCGCTGGCCTGCAGGCCCGGCTGCTGCGCACCTTCGACGATTTCGGCTACGACCGCATCGGCATCGGCTGCGTGCTGAAGGACAACGTTTGCGCGATGACCGGCCTGAAGAAGCGCGGCGCCGGCTACATCGTCGTCGAGGGTCGCGGCTTGCCGCGCATCGAGGTCGTGGGCTTCCGCCGCGAAGTCGACTGGCCGACGCTGGTGTCACGGCTCAAGGACGCCACCGAAGGCGACACCCTGCGCATCGAGTGAGGGCGGCTGGTTCCGGAGTGAACGCGGGCTGTCCCGCGTGGCGTGTCGCAGGCGCCGGGGCTGAACGCCGGGCGACGGCCGGGCGCGCGGCGCTTGCACGCGGGTCGCGCCGCGGCGTTAGCATCCAGCGGACTCCACCACCCGAGGTGATCGCCGTGCGCCAGCCCCTGCTGAAGCTTTCCGCCCTGATGCTGCCCGTGGTGCTGCTCGCCTCGTGCGTGACCATCAACGTGTACTTCCCCGCGGCGGAGGCGCAGAAAGCCGCTGAGGAATTCGTCGAGGACGTGATCGGCGAGGCGCCGGCTGCCAGCGGCGGCTCGGCGAGCCTCCATGACGGCGAGGCCGGCCGTTTCGTCGCGGCGACGCTCGAGGGCCGCGAGGCTTCGCCGGAACGCGTGTTCTCGCACGCCGAGTGGCGCTTCGACCCGGTGGGCTTCTTTATCGGCAGCGCCCAGGCGCAGGACAACGTCGATATCCGCATCCGCACGCCGGCGATCCAGGCCATCCAGTCGCGGATGACCGAGCGCTTCCAGGGCACGCTGGCGCCGCTGTTCGATGCCGGCGCACTGGGCTTCGGCAACGACGGCCTGATCGTGCTGCGCGACCCGGCCAAGGTGCCGCTGGCGCAGCGCACCGCAGCCAACCAGGCCGTGGCCGAGGAGAACCGCGACCGCAACGCCGTTTACCGTGAGATCGCCGTGGCCAACGGCCACCCCGAGTGGGAAGACCAGATCCGCCAGACCTTCGCCAAGGAGTGGGTGGCGCAGGCCCGCGCCGGCTGGTGGTACCAGGACAGCGCCGGGGCGTGGAAGCAGAAGTAGGCGCTCCACCGGCAGCGGGCCGTGCGAAAATCGCGGCCCGTTTGCCTTTGAGACTTCCGTGGCGCGACAGCGGCAGCGACTGGACCCTGATTTCGAGATCGCCATCGACGGCCTGAGCCATGACGGCCGCGGCGTCGGCCGCCGCGACGGCAAGGCCGTGTTCGTGTCTGGCGCCTTGCCCAGCGAGCGCGTGCGCGCCAAGCAGACCGCGAAGAACCGCCACTTCGACGAGGCTGCGGCCTTCGAGGTGCTCGACGCCTCGCCCGACCGCGTGGCGCCGCGCTGCGCGCACTTCGGCGTGTGCGGCGGCTGCGTGCTGCAGCATCTGGACGAAACCAAGCAGATCGAGGCGAAGGCGCGCGTGCTGCGCGAGACCATGGCGCGCATCGGCGGTATCGAGCCGCGCGAATGGTTTGCGCCGATCCGCGACGCGCAGTGGGGCTACCGTCGCAAGGGGCGGCTGTCGGTGCGCTGGGTCGAGAAGAAGGGCAAGGCGCTGGTGGGCTTTCGCGAGCAGGACCCGCGCTTCGTCGCCGATCTTTCCGAATGCCACACGGTGATCCCGGCGATCGGGATGGCGCTTCCGACGCTGTCGGCGCTGGTGGAATCGCTGGACGGCCGCCGCATCATTCCGCAGATCGAATTCATCGCCGGCGACGGCGCGCTGGACGGTGGCGAGCCCCGCGAGAGCGGCGTCGTGGCGCTGGTGTTCCGGAATCTTGAGGCTCTGTCCGACAGCGACCGCGACAAGCTCGTGGCCTTCGCGAAGGCGCAGTCGATGGCGGTGTTCCTGCAGCCGGGCGGCATCGATACGGTCGCGCCGCTGTGGCCGGAGCACGTCGACCTGCACTTCGACCTGGCCGGCCTCCGGCTCGACTTCCGCCCGCTCGACTTCATCCAGGTCAATGCCGGCCTGAACCGAAAGATGATCGCCCGCGCCATCGAGTTGCTCGACTTGAAGCCGGGCGAGCGCGTGCTCGACCTGTTCTGCGGCCTCGGCAACTTTACCTTGCCCATCGCGAAGCTGGGCCATGACGTCGTCGGCGTTGAAGGCGATGCCGGCCTCGTCGCACGGGCGCGACAGAACGCAGAGAGCAACGGCCTCGCGAAAGCGCGCTTCTTCGCCGCAGACCTGTCGAAGGACCTGTCGAGCGAGCCGTGGATGCGCGATGGCTTCGACAAGCTGCTGATCGACCCGCCGCGCGCCGGTGCAGCCGAAGTGCTGGCCCAGCTGCCGCTGAAGAAGATCCCGCGGATCGTCTACGTGAGCTGCCATCCGGGCTCGCTGGCCCGCGACGCCGGATTCCTCGTCAAGGAGCGCGGCTACACCCTGGTCGGCGCCGGCGTGATGGACATGTTCCCGCACACCGCGCACGTCGAGTCGATCGCCGTGTTCGAGCGACGCTGATGGGCATCGAGATCGAGCGCAAGTTTCTCGTGGTTGCCGATGAATGGCGTTCGCAGGCGAAGCGCCGGCAGCGCATGGCGCAGGGCTACCTGAACGACGCCGCCTCGGTCGAGGCCGGCACGCAGAAGGCGTCGGTGCGCGTTCGCATCGCGGGCGAGCAGGCCGCGCTGAACCTGAAGTCCCGCGAGGTCGGCGCGTCGCGGCAGGAGTTCGAGTACGCCATTCCCGTCGCGGATGCGGAGGCGCTGCTGGCGCTGTGCGT
>JBOFQO010000209.1:0-7176 GCA_051660925.1 Silanimonas sp.
GCGCCGGGAGTGGTGGAGGAAGGTGGATTCGAACCACCGAAGGCGTGAGCCAGCAGATTTACAGTCTGCCCCCGTTGGCCGCTTGGGTATTCCTCCGACAGAGCCGCATATTCTGGCGAGGGCGTAACGCCTTGTCAACGCGGCAAGGCGCCCCGTGCTGCCCTCGCTGCCACGGCAGGCTGCGCGGTCAGACGTTGAACAGGAAGTTCAGGACGTCGCCGTCCTTGACCACGTAGTCCTTGCCTTCCGCGCGCTGCTTTCCGGCCTCCTTCGCGCCCTGCTCGCCCTTCAGCGCGACGAAGTCGTCGAAGGCGATGGTCTGGGCGCGAATGAAGCCCTTCTCGAAGTCGGTGTGGATGACGCCGGCCGCCTTCGGCGCGGTATCGCCCTTGTGGATGGTCCACGCGCGAACCTCCTTCACGCCGGCGGTGAAATACGTCTGCAGGCCGAGCAGGTCATAGCCGGCGCGGATCAGGCGATTCAGGCCGGGCTCGTCGAAGCCCAGATCTTCGAGGAAGGCCTGCTTGTCGGCGTCCTCGAGGTCGGCCAGCTCGGCTTCGATCTTGGCGCAGACGGCGACGACCGGCGCGTGCTCGCGGGCGGCGAATTCGCGCAGGCGGTCGAGGTGCGGGTTGTTCTCGAAGCCATCCTCCAGCACGTTGCCAACGTACATGGCCGGCTTGATGGTGAGCAGGCACAGCGGCTTCAGCAGCAGCTTCTCGTCGTCGCTGAAGCTGATGGCGCGCGCCGGGCGGCCCTCGTTCAGCACCGGCATCAGGCGCTCAAGCACCGCGACCAGCTTCTGCGCGTCCTTGTCGCCGGACTTGGCGCGCTTGCCTTCGCGCTGGATCGCCTTCTCGACAGCGGCGAGATCGGCCAGGGCCAGCTCGGTGACGATGGTCTCGATGTCGGCGATCGGATCAACGCGGCCGGACACGTGCACGACGTTGGCGTCGTCGAAGCAGCGCACCACGTTCACGATGGCGTCGGTCTCACGGATGTTGGCGAGGAACTGGTTGCCGAGGCCTTCGCCCTTGCTGGCGCCGGCGACGAGACCGGCGATGTCGACGAACTCGACGATCGCGGGCTGCACCTTCTGCGGCTTCACGATCTCGGCCAGCTGCTGGAGGCGCTTGTCCGGCACTTCGACGATGCCGACGTTCGGCTCGATGGTGCAGAACGGGTAGTTCTCGGCGGCGATGCCGGCCTTCGTCAGCGCGTTGAAGAGGGTGGACTTGCCGACGTTCGGCAGGCCGACGATGCCGCACTTGATGCCCATGGTGACTCCGGTTCGGTGTGCGCGGCCGCGAAGCAGCCGGCGGATTGGCGGTTATTTCGGTGCGGGGGTGTGGAGGCGCTTCATCGCCTCGTTGAAATCGCCGGCGAGCGCCAGGGGCAGCACGCGCAGCGCGTCGTCGATGGCCGCGCGGATGGCGGCTTCGTCATCACGACCGGGGCGCCCGAGCACCCAGGGCGTGACCTTGGTCTTGTCGCCGGGGTGGCCGATGCCGACCCGCAGGCGGTGGTACTTGCCGTGGCCGAGCTGGGCTGCGATGTCGCGCAGGCCGTTCTGGCCGCCGTGGCCGCCGTCGAACTTCAGGCGCGCGACACCGGGGGCGAGGTCGAGCTCGTCGTGCGCGACGAGGCACTCGGCCGGTTCGATCTTCCAGTAGCGTAGCGCCGCGGCCACCGAGCGGCCCGAGGCGTTCATGAAGGTGCTGGGCTTGAGCAGCCACAGCGCGTGCCCGGCGATGTCGACTTTCGCGATCTCGCCGTGCAGCTTGGAATCGATGCCCCAGCGCGCGTTCGCCGCGTCCGCGAGAGCGTCAACAAACCAGAACCCGGCGTTGTGCCGGGTCCGGTCGTAGTCGGCGCCGGGATTCCCCAGCCCGACGATGAGGCGCAAGCCAGCCATCGTGGGGTCGTACGTGGCGCCGCGCGAGCGACGCCACGGACGGCACGATTACTTCTTCTTCGCGGGCTTGGCCGGTGCAGCGGCGGCCGGCGCGGCAGCGGCCTTGGCCGCCTTGGTGCTCGGCACTTCCGCGGCGGCCGGGGCGGCAACCACGTCGTCCTCGACCGCGCGAGCCTGCTTGGCGATCACGACCGCGAGGTCGTGCTCCTTGCCCAGCTTCAGCTCGGGGATGGTGACGCCGGCCGGCAGCTTCAGGGCCGACAGGTGGACGATGTCGCCGAGCGTCAGGGCCGACAGGTCGACCTCGATGAACTCCGGCAGGTCCTTCGGCAGGGCCGAGACGGTGACGTCGTTCAGCTCGTGGGTGATGACCACACCCGCGGTCTTGCCGGCCGGCGAACCTTCTTGGTTCACGAAGTGCAGCGGCACCTTGAAGCGGATCGGCGCGTTCTCGTCGATGCGCTGGAAGTCGATGTGCATGACGATCTGCTTGTACGGATGGCGCTGCATGTCACGCAGCAGCACCTTCTGCACCTTGCCGTCGACATCGAGGTCGAGGATCGAGGCGTAGAACCACTCGTTCTGCTGGATCAGCCAGAGCTTCTCGTGGTTGAGCTGGATGTTCTGCGGCGCGATGTTGGCGCCGTAGACGATCGCCGGGACCTGGCCGGTGAGACGGAGGCGGCGGCTCGCACCCTTACCCTCGTCCTTGCGGCTGGTGGCGTTGATGATGTGGGTTGCCATGATGTTGTTGCCTTGCTTGGAATGGACCGCCTCGCGGCGGTTTGGACACTGCCCCGCGACCAGGGCAGTGGTGCAGCAGCCGCGCCGGATTCACCCGACGTGGCGGATTGGTCAGTCGACGTAGAGCTCGGAGACCGACTCGCCGAAAGCGATGCGGCGGACGGTCTCGGCGAGCAGCTCGGCGACGCTGAGCTGACGGATCCGCGGGCACAGGCGCGCGGTTTCCGACAGGGGGATGGTGTCGGTGACGACCAGCTCGTCGAGCTGGCTGTTGGTGATGTTGCTGATGGCGGCACCCGACAGCACCGGATGCGTGCAGTAGGCGACGACCTTGCGGGCGCCCTGCCCCTTCAGCGCGGCAGCCGCCGCGCACAGCGTGCCGGCGGTGTCGACGATGTCGTCGACCAGCACGCAGGTCTTGTCGGCCACGTCGCCGATGATGTTCATCACCGTGGCGACGTTGGCTCGCGGGCGGCGCTTGTCGATGATTGCGAGGTCGGCGTCGTCGAGGCGCTTGGCGATGCTCCGCGCGCGGACGACGCCGCCGACGTCCGGCGAGACGACAATCAGGTTCTCGGTGCCGTGCGTGCGCCAGATGTCGGCGAGCAGCAGCGGCGAGGAGTAAACGTTGTCGACTGGGATGTCGAAGAAGCCCTGGATCTGGTCGGCATGCAGGTCGATGGTGAGCAGGCGGTCGGTGCCGACGGCGCTGAACATCTTCGCCGCCACCTTGGCGGTGATCGGGACGCGCGCCGAGCGCGGGCGGCGGTCCTGACGGGCGTAGCCGAAGTAGGGCACCACGGCAGTGACGCTGTTCACCGAGGCGCGCTTCAGCGCGTCCACCAGCACCAGCAGCTCCATCAGGTTCTCGGCCGTCGGCGCGTTGGTGGGCTGCAGCACGAAGACGTCCTGGCCGCGGACGTTCTCCTCGATCTCGACCTGCACCTCGCCGTCCGAGAAACGCCCCACCAGTGCCTTCCCCAGCGGCACGCCGAGCTCGCGGCACACCGACAGCGCCAGCGGGCGATTCGCGTTGCCGGTGAACAGCAGCAGATTTTGCTTGCGCATCGCGGGTGGCTCCGGGGTGGTGTGGCCGGGCGTTTCATCAATGGCAGGGGCGGTAGGATTCGAACCTACGAATGCCGGGATCAAAACCCGGTGCCTTGGGCCACTTGGCGACGCCCCTGTGCGTGTGTTGCCGCGGCTTGCGCCACGCCTGCCAGCGCTCAGCCGTCGAGCGCAGCCCATAGAGGCGAGCGGTCGACGCCGACGCAGGCCCGGCAATCCCAGCCCTCGGCCGACAGCATTCGCTGCGCGGCGTCGGCCTCGGCCCGCGAGGGCAGTTCGACGAAGCAGCCGCCCCCCGTGCCGGTGAGCCGTGCGTTGCCGAATGCCCCCAGACGGTCCAGCAGCGTCGACACGAGCGGCGCACGCTGGCGCAGCACCGGCTCGAAGGCGTTGCCGTGGATCGTCCCGGAAAGGAAGTCGGCGATTGTAGCGGGGGGCGCATCCCGCTTCAAATCAGGGGCTTGGAAGAGTTCAGCCGTCGGGACGGAAACCCCGGAATCGGCGACGAGGTAATGGCGCTCGCCGAGGGCCAGCGGCGTCAGGGCCTCGCCCACCCCCTCGGCCCAGCCGCTGGCACCACGAACGAAGACCGGCACGTCGGCGCCCAGAGACAGCCCGAGGGCAGCGAGGCGATCGATGCCTAAGCCGAGCGCCCAGAGCCGGTCCAGCGCGACGAGGACCGTCGCCGCGTCGGAGGAGCCGCCGCCAAAACCACCACCCACGGGGATGCGCTTTTCGACGGCGATATCGACACCTTGATCACCATTGACTTCTGAACGAAGCAGATTTGCAGCACGGACGACGAGGTCGCGCGCCGGATCGGGCGCGTAGCTCGGCGCACCGAAACGCTCGACGCGACCGTCGTCGCGCGGGCGCAGCCAGACCGTGTCGCCCCAGTCCAGCAGCTGGAAGACCGTCTGCAGGGCGTGGTAGCCGTCCGGGCGACGGCCGGTGATGGCGAGGAATAGGTTCAGCTTGGCCGGGGCTGGGACGGCCCGCCAGCCGGCGCGGGCGTCGGGGGCGGCGCTCATTCGGCGTCCGGGGGCAACTGGGCGCCTGTGGGCGACGCCTCGGCCGGCTCGAGCGGCCGCGTCAGCCGCAGCGTGTTCCAGCTACTGACGACCAGTCGCACCGACGCCCCGTCGGTTTCGGCGAAGACGCGCCGCGGCAGGGGCGGCTCGCCAGGCCACCAGTCGCGATAGACCAGCGTCCACCCGCCCTGCCGGAAGCCCACCGGGCGGCCCTCAGCGTCGACCGCCAGCGCTTCGACCGGGCCGGCGCCGCGTCGACCCCGCACCCAGTCCGGCATCTGCGCCACCGGCAGGCGCCAGCCGGTGGCCTCGATCAGCAGGGATTCGGCATCGGCGCCTTGGCGCGGGCCGCCCTCGAGCCCCTCGAGGGTCGCGCCGTTGGGCGTGCCCGTCAGACGCCACTGCCTGCCGGTCACCGGCGCGGCCAGGGTGATCGTGAAGGCGCTGCCCCACTGCACCCAGTCGACGTTGAGCGTGCCGCCGTCGTCACCGCGAGCCACCGCCATACGGCCCTTCAGCTGCCAGCCGGCGCGCTCGTCCATCGCGGCCTCGCGCGCGGCCAACGCGGCGAAGGCTTCGGGCGAGTCGACCGGCGGGGCGACCGCATCGGCGGACGCGGTCGTCGTCTCCGGCGGCGGCGCAGACTCGGGGCCATCGGGGCGCAGCGGACGCGTTGCGCAGCCCGCGGCGAGCAGGGCGATGCGGGCCAAGCCCGCGGCACGCACTCCGAGGAAAAACGACGGCAGCGGGAGAGGCGTCCTCATTGGCCGTAGCGCTCCAGGGTGTCGATCAGGACGGGGTCGGCGGGGTCGAGCTCGCGCCCGCGCTGCCAGGCGTTGCGGGCGTCGGCGGTGCGGCCCAGCAGCCACAGCGCCTCGCCCCAAGCCGCCGCGGTCGGCGCGCCGGGCTCCACGGACCAGGCGCGCGCCAACAGGTCTTCAGCATCGGCGGGCTTGCCTCTTGCCACCAGCAGTCCGCCGAGCGCGCGCAGTGCCGGCCCGTGCCGCGGGTCGCGGGCCAACACGGTGCGCAGGTCGGCCTCAGCGGCCGCGAGCTTGCCGGCGTTCCGCGCCACACGGGCGCGGGCGACGCGCAACACCGGGTCGTCTTCCAGCACGGCGAGGCCGCGAGTGAGCGCGGCTTCCGCGTCGTCACGGCGACGCCGCGACTCCCACTGGTCGGCTTCGGCGACGAAGGCGTCGCGGCGGATGCTGCCGTCGGCGTCGTCGTCCGCCTGCACGGCGCGCAGCGCGGCGATGCCGTCGTCGAAACGCCCCTGCCGGGCGAGCACCACGCCGAGGCGCAGGCGTGCGCGGTCGCGGGCTTCGCCCTGGTCGAGGCGGCGGTACCAGCGCTCGGCGGCCGGCCAGTCCTGCAGGCGCTCGGCGAGCTCGCCGAGCAGCAGCGGCAGGGCCGGCTCGATGGCCGAACGCGTGGCGGCCAGCGCTTCGGCCTCGTTGAACAGCGCGCGCAGGCCGTCGAGGTCGCCGGCGCGCGCCAGCCACGTCGAACGCAGGGTCATCGAGCGCGCGTCCTGCGGCCCCTGGGCCATCGCCGCAGCCGCGCCGTCGGGATCGCCGAGCACGGCCAGGGCTTCGGCGGCGATCCGGCGCTGTTCCGGCGGCAGATCGCCGCGCGACAGCACCAGGCGGACTTCGGCACGCGCGGCGTCGCGCTCGCCGCGCTGCACGAGACGCTCGGCTCGAAGCAGCCCGGCGCGCGGATCGGCCGGGAAGCGCTGCACGAGGCCGTCGATCCACTGCGCGGACAGCGCGCTGTCGCCCAAGCGCTGCGCCAGCCCGGCCATCGCCAGCCACGCCTCGATGCGCTGCGGGAAACCGGGCTCGACGCGCAGCGCGCGCAGTACTGCGCGGGCGATGACGCCTTGGTCGGGATACGGCGCTTCGAGCCCGGCGATCAGCACCCCAAGCCCGGCCTCGTCGCCGAGCAGGCGCAGGGCCGTCTCGACGGCGCGATCGTCGTCGCCCTGCACGATGTGGAAGCGCAGCGCGAGCGCGTCGCGGCGCGCCGACTGCGGCTGCAGCCGGGTCCAGCGCTCGAGCGCAGCGGCCGCGCGGAACGTGTCGCCGGCGTCGAGCGCGGTTTCGACCGCGCGCTCGGCGAGCAGGGCGTCGGACGACGCCCTCGCCGCTTGCAGCGCATGGGCCGCGGCCGCCTCGGCGTCGCCACCGGCCCGCGCGAACTCCGCGGCGAGCAGGGCTTCGAGGACCTCGCGCGGCATCGCGGCCATCGACGGCAGCGAGGCTCCGGGTCCGAGCAGCAGCAGCGCCGCGACGGGCAGCGCGAGCGGACTCCAGGAACGGCGATTCATCGGGACTCCAAGCGGGGCCGCTAGAATAGCGCCCTCGAAATCGCCGCGCGCCTGCTCCGCCCCGCCATGCCCCTGAGCGCCCTCGG
>JBOFQO010000210.1:0-8298 GCA_051660925.1 Silanimonas sp.
GAGCGCATCGAGCGCGTTGAACACTGGAACGATGACGACGGGCAGAGTCGCCGCGTCGCTCGCCTCCGCGCGCGTCGCCGTTCTTGCGTTCACGGTGCTTCCCAACGATGCGGCAACCGCACGAGTCCAAACTCGCGACTGGCGCCGCCGACGCTAAAGGTGCGCTCCACCGTGTCGAACACGCGCAGCGCCTCCGGGTCCATTGCGTGTGCGCGCAGCCGGTAGTCGCCGGGCTGCAGCCGCACGCCGTCGAGCACCAGCCGCGCACCGACATGGCCGGTCGGCCCCGTGGGCCATGCCTCAACGCCGTCGATCTCGGTGCCCGTACCGAAGATCGCCGTGCCATCGATGCGCGAGAGCCCCACCAACAGGTGCGGCCGTTCGCCATGCCGGCTACTCGCGCGAAGCGCGATGCGGATCGTGCCCCCCGCGGATGACTCGAGCCCTTTGATCGCCACGTCCATGGCCTCGATGCGATAGTCGCCGCGGGCCGCGGCACTGGCCTCGCGCTCGCTGGACTCCCGCTGCTCCAGCCACGCCTGGTAGCGCTGTGTCACGTCAAAGGCGTCGCCATGGGCCTCGATGCGACCACCCTTCAGCCAGATCGCGTGACGGCAGAGCTTCTGCACGTGGTAGAGGCTGTGCGACACCAGCAGCAGGGTGCCGCCCTCGGCGAGGTATTGGTCGATCCAGCGGATGCACTTCTTCTGGAAGCGCTCGTCGCCGACCGCGAGCACCTCGTCGGTGATCAGCAGGTCGGGGCGCGTCGCGGCGATCACCGCGAAGCCGAGCCGCACGACCATGCCGCTGCTGTAGTGCTTCACCGGCTCATCGAAATAGCGCCCGATCTCGGCGAAGGCTTCGATCTCTGGCAGCTTCGCGGCGAGCGCCGCCCCGGCGAGGCCATGGATGGCCGCGGCCATGCGCACGTTTTCGCGGCCGCTGTACTCCGGATGGAAGCCTGCGCCGAGCTCCAGCAGCGCGCCGATGCGGGCCTCGCTGACCACGCGGCCCGTGCTCGGCGTCAGCGTGCCGGTGATCAGCTTCAGCAGTGTCGACTTGCCGGCGCCGTTCTCGCCGACGATGCCGAGCGACTCGCCGCGATGGATGCGGAGATCGATGCCGGATAGCACCTCGACCTCGCGCCGCGGCGCACGCCCAAGCAGCAGGCGGCCGAGCGCGCTGAGGCGATCGCCGCTGGCACCGACGACGGGATAGCGTTTCGACAGTCCCTCGACGCGGACCAGTGGCGCCTCACGGGTGGTTGTCGATGGGCCGGCGCTCACAGGAAGTCCTCGATGTGGCGACCCGCACGCCGCTGCAGGCCGAGCGACAGGCCCAGGAGCGCAACGGCCACGAGGGTCGAGACCCCAAGAGCCGTCCACGGCAGCGCGCCCTCACCGGACAGCCCGTGGCGGATCGCCTCCAGCGGGGCAACCAGCGGATTCCACCCCAGGACCTCGGCGGTCGCTGCCGGCAGCTGCGTGCGCTCGTACAGCACCGGCGCAAGGAAGAAACCGAGGCCGATAAGCTGCCCGACGAGCGCAGCGAGGTCGCGCACGAACACCTGCAGCAGCGCGGCGATGCGTGCCAGCGCCAGCGCCATCAGCGCGAGCACGGCCGTCCCGCACAGCGCAGCCAATGCGCCCAGAGCGTCGAAGCGCAGGCCGAACGCGATCAGCAGGCCGAGCACCAGTCCCAGCCCAGCAAGGTCGACGATCACACTGCCCAGCACGCGCGCATGCACGTACAGCGACGGCGGCAGCGGCACGCGCGCGATCAGCCCGGCGTTGTCGAGATAGGCGGTGACGCCGCGGTTCACCGCGTTCGCAAACAGCAGCCAGGGGAACAGGCCGAGGGCGAGGAACATCGGGTACGGCAGCGCACCCGACGACGCGCGTGCGGGCAGCAGCGTTCCGAAGACGAAGGCCAACACGGCGAGCTGCGCCAGCGGCAGCAGGCCGAGCCACGCGACACCGAGCACGCTGCCCTGGTAGCGCTCGCGCCACTCGCGGGCGAGCAGTTCGCGCAGCACCGGGCTCGACGCGAGCCGCATCCGCGATCAGCCGCCCGGCGGCGCATCGGCCGCCGGCGCGGCGCGCAGCGGCGCCATGCCTTGGAAGCGTTCGAGGTAGTCATTTGACAGCTCGCGAGTTTCCTGCGAACTGCGCACAACGCGGGGAGTGATCAGCAGGATGATCTCCGAACGCCCGGTGTTTTTGCTCTGCTGGCCAAACAGCCCCCCCACCACCGGAATTCGGCTGAGGCCGGGCAGCCCCGAATTGCCTTTGCTGTCGCGCTGTGTGATCAGACCACCCAGCATCACCGTATCGCCGTCCCGCACCATGGCTTCGGTGGTAATCGTATTGGTGTTGACGTTCGGATTGTCGCCGGCGCCAAGGTCGGCGGGCGAGCTGATCTCCTGCTCGATCTCCAAGAACACCATGCCATCGCCACCGATGCGCGGCTTCACCTTCAACTTTGTTCCGGTCTGGAGGTATTGGATGTTGGCGATCGTGTTGTTGCCCGGCGTCGTACCGGTCCCGGTACCCGGCGTAAAGCTTGTGCTGGCAACCGCCAGATTCTGGCCGACATTGAGCGCCGCCTCGGCATTGTTCCGAACGAACACGGACGGCGTCGACAGGATGCGCACGTCTGACGCGCTGTCCAAAGCACTGACGATCGCCGCCGCATCGCGGCTACGGAAGATGAACTCAAGGCCAGGGCCAACGAGTTCTCCTGCGCTATTCGTCTGCTGTCCAACCTGTCCGGAAACGGAGCCCAGGCTGCTCCGGTCACGAACGAGATTCGGAAATCTCGTCGTCGCCGCATTGTCGAAATACCAGTTCACGCCGTAACTCAAATCGCCCGTCAGGGCGACCTCCAACACCTGCGCCTCGATGTGCACCTGCGCCGGCATCACGTCGAGGCGCTCGATGGCGCGGCGGATGGATTCCCACTGCGCCGGGCTGGCGCGCACCATCAGCGCGTTGCTCTCCTCGATGGCGCTGATGCCGATGCCCGACTCGCCGCTGCCCGTGCTGATGCCCGCGCCGCTGCCGCTGGGCGGCGACGGTTGCGAGATCTGCGAGGCATCGCGCGAGACCGCGCCCAGCTCGACCGGCGTCAGACCCGGCGAGATCGATGCGCCGCTGTCGCCGCCGCTGCTGCTGACGCTGGCGTCGAACACCGTGCCGAGCTGGGAGGCGAGGTCGCCGGCCTTCATGTACTTCACTTCGTAGACGAACAGGCGCGCGCCCTCGCCCGCCATGTCGAGCTTCTCGATCCATTCGCGTGCGCTCTGCAGGTACTGCCGCTGCGGCGTGATCACGATGATCGAGTTGCTGCCTTCCACCGGCAGGAAGCGGAACATGCCGGCCAGCGGCGTGCCGCTCTCCGCACCGAAGACTTTCTCGAGCGCGGTGACGATCTTCTCCGGCTCAGCGCTCTGGATCGGGAACACGCCCACCGACATGCCCTTCAGCCAATCAACGTCGAAGATGCGCACCGTGCGCAGGTAGTTCTCAAGCTCGCTGCGGCTGCCGGACAGCACGATCAGGTTGCGCGCGGCATCGGTCTGCACGACCGAACCCTGGCGCACGTAGGGCTTCAGCAGCTTCTCCATCTCGATGGCCGAGACGTACTGCAGCGGCACAGCGCGCAGCTCGAAGCCGCGGGCGTTCGCCGCGGTGCCGGTGCGTGGCGACAGGTTGCCGGCGACGGCTTGGTCGGCCGGCAGGATGGCGTAGCGGCCGTTACTCCAGACCAGGCGCGCGTTGTTCCAGCCCAGCACCATCTCCAGCAGCGAGAGCGCCTGCGCCGGGCTCACCGGCCGCGGCGTGGCCAGCGTCACCGTGCCCTGCACCGTCGGCGCGATCACGTAGTTCTGCTGCAGCAGATCGCCGAGCACCGCCTTCACCACGGCATGCAGCGATTCACCTTCGAAGTTGAACGTGGCTTCGCCGCCCTCGGGCAGCTGCGGCGGCGCCTGCGCGGCCAACGACTCGTTGATGACGATGCCGCTGCCGGGGCGGACGTCGGGCTCGGCGGCCGTCGAGGGCCCGCCGATGACGTCGCCGTCGGCGTTGCGCGCGATGGTCGGCACGGTGGCGAGATCGGGGTTGCGCGCGATGTCGGGCACCGGCGTGGTGGCGCAGCCGGCCAGGGCCGTCATCACGGCGGCGGCAAGCAGGAGGCGCGGGGAGGTCATGTCGGTCATTGCTCGGCAACGGGGGCGTTGTTGTTCTTGGCCTGTTGTTCGGCCAGCTGGGCGCGGCGTGCCTCAATGCGGGCGCGGATGGCGTCGATCTGTGCCTGGTCGGCGGCGCTGCGCTGCGATTCGGCATTGGCCTGCGCGGCCTGCTGAACGAGGCTGGGCGGATTCTGCGGCGCGGGGGCTCCGGCATCGGGCTTCTGCGGCTCAATCGCCGCGGCAATCGGTGTTGGCGCCGCGCCGCCCTGCCCGTCGAACACCCGCAGGTCAAGGGCGCGCTGCCCCTCGGGGCCTTCCAGCACGGCGCGACGCGGCTCCAGCGTGGCGAGCCGCCAGCTGGTGCCGGGCACGGTATCGCCGAGGCGCACGCGCTTGCTGATCTGCCCGTTCTCTTCGCTGAAGATCGCCATCCGCAACGTGCCCGTCAGCAGCACCGAGGTCAGCACGCCATTGAACGGCGCCTGCTGCTCGGTGCTCACGACGGCCACCGGCGCGGGGCGGCGGTCAGGATTGAATAGCGGGCGATCACCGACGGCGAGGTACTCACTGGCCGCACCGAGGCGCTGCGCGCTCTCGCTGAAGCGCAGCTCGGGGATGGGTGGGCCGAGGGCGGGGTCGGCGGGGTGTGGGCCCACGCGGCCGCCCATACCAGCGAAGGCCAGCAGCAGCAGTCCGAGGCACCAGGCGGCGACGGCACCGAGCATCCAGGTCGCGGGGCGCAGCGACTCAAGCATTCGGGTCGCCCTCCGCAACGGGCGCCGTCGGGCGCAGGTACCCATAGAGGTCGAACACGGCGTCGACACGGCTGTCGGTGGCGCCCTGCCCGGCCCCGAAGTAGGCCGCCATGCTGTTGAATGCAAGGTTGTCGATGAACAACTGCGGACTGCCGCTTTCCAAACCGTGCAGCAGCGCGCCGAGCATCGCGGCGTCGCAGCGCAAGCGGATCTGAACGGTCACGCGCGGGTACGGGTCGCTGCTCTGCGCTTCGATCGGCGTGCGCGCGACCACCTCACAGGCCAGCGGGTTCGGCGCGATACGTTTCACCTCCGACTCCAGCCGCTGCACGAGGGCCGCCGTGGCGAGGTCCTTGTTCGGCTCCGCAAGGAAGCCCGGGTTCGCCGCCTCGGCCGCGCGCACTTCGGCGAGCCGGGCCTGCAGCAGCGGGATCTGTTCGCCTTCCATGCGCAGACCAAGCTCCTCATCGCGCACCTCGGCGATCTGGTCGCCGAGGTCCAGCATCGGCGCCGTCCACCACCAGTGCACGAACAGGCCGTAGCCCAGCACCATCGCGATGCCGAGCCACAACACGGGGCGGAAGCGCTCAAGGCTGCGGCGCATCGCGGCCCCCCTGCACCAGTTCGGCGACGACAGTGAAGCCGTCGCGGCCGGTGCTGCGGTCCTGCTGCACCGCTCCGGCCAGCGCCGGGCCCTTCAGATAGGGCGAGCCCTGCAGCGTCGCGACGATGCTGCCCGCCGAACGCGCCGCGCCGCTCAAGGTCACTCGGTCCTGCTCGACGGAGAAGCGCTGCAGGTAGACATCGTCCGGCAGGCGGCGCGTCAGGTCGTCGAGCACTTCGAGCATGGTCGGGCGCTCCAGCCGCTGCTCGGCGAGGAAATTCGCGGCGCTCGCGGCGCCGTCGAGCTGCTGGCGCAGCGCGCGGGCCTGGCGGGCGGTGTCGAAGGCGGCGTCGCGCTGCGCTTCAAGCGACGCCAGCGCGCGCTCGCGGTTGCCCAGTGTGACGACACCCGTCGACAGCAGGGCGATGGCGGCGACGGCGATCACCGCGACGCGCACGCGGCTGTCGCGGTCGCTGCGCTGCACGCGCCGGGCGAGCGGCAGCAGGTTGCGGCGGCGGCCGGCGCGATGCGCGGCATCGTCGATGTCGACGCCGGCAAGGCGCGCCGCCAGCGGACCGAGCGCGGCCAGCGCGGCGTCGAGGGTGGCCTTCGGCACCACCACGAGTTCGGCGCGCAGCTGGCCTTCTGCCGGATGCCGCGACACCACCTGCGCCGCGTGCACCACCTGGTCGGCACTGAAGGGCGTCTGGCGATCGATTTCGTGGCGCAGCAGGGCGTCGAGCTGAGCCTCGCCGGCGAGCGGCAGCGGCAGCGTGCGCACCAGGGCCTGCGACGCCGGTAGCGCCAGCCACAGTTCGCCGTCGACGCCACGGCGGTCGAGGCTGGCGGCGAGCAAGGTCGCGCCTTCACCCTCGGCGAGCGGCACCGGTGGGAGCGCGACGCGCTCCCGGCCCGCTTCCTCGACCGGATGCAGCGCGCCGTCCTCAAGCTTCAGCCACAGGCGCCGCACCGGCGGGAACCATAGGCGGGCCAGCGAGGGCGGCAGCAGGTCGAGCAGGTCGTCCCACCAGCGCGACAGCGCGACCGGCACGGGGCTCGCGGCCCAGCGCAGGCGCAGGGTGTCCCAAGGGAGATTGGCAGCGGGGGGTGTGGCCATCAGTCCTGTTGTCCGTAGCGCCACACCAGCGGCGTGTAGACCTGGCCCAGGAAGCCCCCGGCGCCGACCCGGACGGTGGCTTCGAGTTCGGCCCTGGGCCCGTCAGCACGCGCGGCGCGGCTCGAAACACTATACGTGCCGGTGCCGCCGGCAGCGAGCACGATGCCGCCCGGTAGCGTCGGCGGTGGCAGCCCGGGCTGAACCAGGGCGCGCGCGGCAAGGATCTGCTCGACCACCGGCGGCGTCAGGCCCATGGCCACCAGCACAGGGCGATCGGCGAAGGCGACGTTCGGCTGCGCCAGCCCGGTGTAGACGGTGAGGTGGCCGCGCACGCGGCGGTACAGCGTGTGACGCATGCCCAGCACGCGCTGCACGTCGGACACTTGGGCGAAGGGGCGATTCGCCGGGCCGTAAGGCAGGCCGGCACCGCGGTAGTCGCGCTCCTCAGCGCCACCCGCCGCGCTGACGAGGCCGTCGGCATCGCGCCAGTCGACGATCGCGCCGGCGAGGCGCGTCGCGTCCTCGGTGGCGACGCCGGTGGCTTCGAACAGACGCTGCAGCAGCGCGACGTCGGCGACGTTCAGGTCGATCTTGCCGCTCTCGTCGGTGACGGCCACCGTCACCGTCACACCGTCGCCAAAATCGAAGGCGAACTCGCGACCGTCAGGCACCGGGCGGCGGCGCGCGTCGACCGCCAGTAGGCGCGCCGCCACCGCCTCGATGCCGGCTTCCGCGGCGTGATCGAGCTCGGTGCGCTGGCGCACCGCCGAGGCCTGCACCGCTTCGGCGTGCGCGTTCAGCGCGAACAAACCGACGATCGCCGCCAGCAGCACCAGCAGCCACATGACGACGATCAGCGCGACGCCGCGCTGGCGACGCGCCGCGCTCACTGCTCGCCCTCGCCGCCGGTGTCGCGGCGCGCGGCTTCCGGCAGTGCGCCGGTCGCGCCCGACAGGCTGTAGCGCAGCGGCACCACGAGGTCGGGGAAACGCAGCCGCGGCTCGGCGAAGCGCGCGGTGAGACGCACCTGGCTCGGCAGCTGGCCCAGGCGCGTCCACTCCGAGGCCCAGTCCTCCGGGCGGCCGTCGGGGCCGAAGGCACGGGCGCTGAAGCGCGCCTCGGCGAGGCCGTCGATCAACACCTCCGGCGGGCGTTCGGCCTTCAGCGGGCCTTCCGGCGTCATCAGCCGATGCTCGAACAGCAGGGCCGTGCCGCGTGCGCCGCGCTGAAGGCGCAGCACCTGCAGGTAGGCGCCGCCACGGCCAAGGTAGCCGGGCATCTCGCCAATGAACTCGATGCGCTCGGCCGACAGGCGCAGCAGCCGGATGTCCTCGAAGCCCGCCTCCGGGTCGATCGGCTGCGGCAGCGCCGCGGCCACCTGGCGACGCACAAAGCCGTGCACGGTGCGCACACGATCGCTGTGTGCGGCCACGCGTTCGGCGGACGTTGACGCGCGCACGCTGCCCTGCACGATGCCGAAGGCCAGCGCGAGGCCCGTCGCCAGCAGGGCCACGGCGACGAGCATTTCCAGCAGCGAAAAGCCGCGCGGCTTCACAGGTCCTCCGGCAGCGGGTACAACGCCCGCAGTGTCGACGTGCGGAAGGTCTGCTTCGGGCCACCGCCGCCCCAT
>JBOFQO010000211.1:0-3158 GCA_051660925.1 Silanimonas sp.
GATCGGCAGCCGCTACTTCGTGCTCGCGACGGGCTTCGGCCTGCTGGCCCGGCTGCGCGCCGCCGGCGGGGGTGGGCCGCTGGGCAGCGCACTCGGTGCGGCGCAGTCGCGGTGGCTCGAAGGCGCCGGCGAACGCCACGACGGCGCGCAGTGGCGCCTCGTCGCCAGCTCGGTGTCGTTCACCCCGCTGCGCCTCGACCTGCGTCGGCCGGAGATCGAGGCGCCGGCGGCGTGGGCGCACGAAGTGCTGCTCAACGTCGATCACTGGGACGGTTTCCCGGTCGAGCGCGAGGCCTGGCTCGACCGCTTCGACGCCCGTGGCACCGTGCTGCTCAGCGGTGACATCCACGCCAGCTTCGCCAGCCAGCACCGCGAGCGCGTCGTCGAGTTCACCACGCCGTCGGTGTCGTCGAAGAGCCTCGGCGCGATCCTCGAACGCAATGCCAGCGGCGACGCGGCGACGCAGGCGGCCGGCGCGCGGCTGGCCGCGCACCTCGATCCGCTGCTGCTCGCCGGCTACCCCGGCCTGCGCTACGCGCAGACCCGCCGCAACGGCGTGCTGCTGCTGGAGTTCGGCGCCGACGCGCTGCAGGCCCGCTACCTTGAGATGCCACCCGAGCTGGTCGCCGAGTCGCTGTACGACGCGCCTGACCGCTGGCGAGCGGCCGTGCACGAGCGCCGCTTCCGGGTTGATCGCCACGCTTCGGCCCTGCGCCTGACGCCGCTCGACGGCTGAGTGCGCCCGCGGCGGCGCGCGAGCCGTCGCGCGCCGGCCTACCATGGGCCATGCGATCGAACGCGAACGACGCCATCGGCTACCACCAGCGCCTGCTCGAGGACACGCTGTCTGAAGTGTTCGGCGCGCTCGAGCCCGGCCTCGTCGCGTCCTTGATGCCGCGCCTGGCGACGCTGGAGTTGGTCGGTGGCGCGGTGCTGATGCGCGAGGGCGAGTCCTCCGATGCGCTCTATCTGGTGCTCTCGGGCCGGCTGCTGGCGACGCGCCACGAGGCCGGCGCCGAGCATGCCCTCGGCGAGATCGGCCGCGGCGAGCCGATCGGCGAGATGGGTGTCATCACCGGCGCGCCGCGCACGGCGACGGTACGCGCGCTGCGCGACAGCGTGCTCGTTCGGCTCGACGGCGCGGACTTCATCGACATCCTGCAGGCCTGGCCGCGTGCCGGGCTGGCGCTGGCGCGCACGCTCGTCGAGCGGCTGTCGAAGAAGCGCACGGCCGCTCGTCGGCAGCGCTACGTCAACGTCTGCGTGCTGCCGCTGCAAGCGGCCGTCGATGGCGCCGCGCTGGCGGCGCGCCTGCACAGCGCGCTCGAGGCAGCGCTGGCCGACGACGCGCGCACCTCGCGCGTCGCGTTGCACACGCGATCCAGCGTCGAAACGGCGCTCGGGGTCGACATCGAGCCGGCGGAAGCCGACGCGCTCGGCGAGCACCGTCGCCTGCTCGACTGGATGGACCAGCAGGAAGCGGCGCATGCGCTGCAGGTGTTCGCCGCCGATCCGGTCGACAGCGCGTGGACGCGACTATGCCTGCGCCAGGCCGATCTCGTGCTGCTCGCCGCCGACGCCGATGCCAACCCGGCGCCGCAGGGCGTCGAGCTCGCCCACCTTGTCGGTGAATCGCGACGCATCGCCGCACACCAGTGCCTGTGGTTGCTGCATCCCGATGATCGTCGGCGCCCCGAGGGCACGGCGGCGTGGCTGGGCGCGCGCCCGCATCTCGCCGCCGAGGGGCTTTCGCATCTGCACTTGCGCCGTGGTCTCGACGCCGATTGGCGGCGGCTGGCGCGCATCGTCGCCGGCCGCGCCATCGGCCTCGTGCTGGCTGGCGGCGGCGCACGCGGCTTCGCGCATGTCGGCGTGATGCAGGCGTTGGAAGAACACGGCGTCGAATGGGATCTCGTTGGGGGCACGAGCATCGGCGCGGTGATGGGCTTCTATGCCGCCAGCGGCCTCGCCGTGACGCGCCTCCACGACCTCGCGCGCGAGGCCTTCCGGCGCAACCCGACCGGCGACGTGAACTGGATACCGGTGATGTCGCTGCTGCGCGGGCGGCGCTTGAGGCGCGTCATCGAGGACGCGGTCCGCGACGCGGTGAGCGGCGCGCCGGACGTCGAGGATCTCTGGAAGCCGTTCTTCTGCGTCGCCTCGAACTGCTCGCGGCAGCGCGCCGACGTGCTGCGTCGTGGTCTGTTGTCGGAAGCGCTGCGCGCCAGCGTGTCGATCCCCGCCGCGTTGCCGCCGGTGCTGCGCGGCGGCGAGCTGCTCGTCGACGGCGGCACCTTCAACAACTACCCGGTCGATCTGATGCGCGCCGCCGGCGCGGCGCGGGTGATCGGCATCGACCTGAGCCAGGACGACTACCGCGCGCTCGAGCACACCGACGTGCCGGCGCCCTGGGCCTTTCTGCTCGACCGCCTGTTCCGCCGTCGCGACGCGCGGCGCTACAAAGATTTCCCCAGCCTCGGCACCACCGTCGTCAACGTCGCGCTGATGGCCAGCACCTCGCACCAGAAACGCATGCGCCAGCTCGTCGACCTCGAATTCCAACCCGAGGTGTCCGACGTCGGGCTGCTGCAGTGGCGGGCCTTCGACCGCGTCGTCGCGATCGGGCTCGAACATGCGCGGCGGCGACTGGCCGAACCGCGCGCGCAGGGTTTCACCAGACCAGGTCGTCCGGCACCGTGAACTGCGCGTAGTAGGCGTCGTCCTCGGCGTTGCCGCCGCCCGATGCCGCGTTGTCGTCGGACGCGCGATCACCGTCAGCACGATTGTCGAGCACCACCAGCTCCGGCGCGCGCTCGCGCACTTTGTCCGCCGCCACGCGCGGCAGCAGTGCGACGCCGTCCTCGAAGCGCACGATCACGAGCTGGCCGTTCGCGAGCTGCCGGCGCGTGGCGTCGTCGACGAGCAGGCTGCGGATCGCGCCGTCGACGGGGTAGCGGTACTCGCTGTCGCCTTTCGCGGCGACGCGCTTGTCGCTGATGATCTGCCGCGCCTGCGCGCGCAGCGCCTTGGCCTGCGCGTCGGCTTTCTGCGCCGCGGCCAGCGCGCGCTCGCGTTCGACCGTCTCCTCGCGGGCGCGCTCGGCCTCGCGCTGGATCTCGGCCGCCGCCGACGGCGCGTCGCCGCGGCGCGCCTTCTCC
>JBOFQO010000212.1:0-3017 GCA_051660925.1 Silanimonas sp.
GCCAGCGACAGGTAGGGCGCGTCGATGACGTACTTCGTGTTGTAGCTGCGCGTGCAGCAGTTGCCCCAGAACGGCACGCCGTAGGCGTAGAGGCCGTTCGTCGACAGGCGCTGGCCGGCGGCGTTGACGACGTCGAGCAGCACGGCGTCGTTGCCGTCCAGCGCGAGCACGTAGCTGTTCCAGACCCAGTCCATGTCGATGTTCTGCTTGGCGCGATACCAGCCGCCCGCGATGTCGAGCGTGCCGCCGCCGGCGTCGAACGCGCGCGACAGCTGCAGGTTGTTGGCGTAGTTGCCGAAATCGTTGATCTCGGTGTTGAACAGGTGCTCGCGGATGGCGAGCCCGGTGTACGGCGCGCTGGTCACCGCGCTGCCGGCGGTCACGAGGCGCGCGCCGGCGCCGCCGATCGACGCGGCGAGGTCGGCGCCGTCGTCGACTTCGGCCGGGAAGGGCGAGACGAAGCGGCCTTCGGTGTCGGCGTAGCGGAAGCGGTTGTTCACCGTCCAGCCACCTTCGAATTCATGCTGGAACTCGACGCCGAACGCCGTCGACTTCGGCCGCATGCCGTCGGCGATGTCGGTCGTGCGGCGCTGGTTGTTGCCGTCGAGGCCGATGTCGGTGAGGAAGTTCGGGCTGTGCGGCGTGTCGCTGCCGGGGTCGAAGCCGGGGAAACCCGAGAAGGACGGGTTGCGATTCGTGCCGGTCACGCGCACCGGCATCGGCAGGTAGCCGATGGCGCGGTCGTCGAGCAGCTTCAGGTTGAAGCGCAGGAAACCGCCGTCGTGCTCGCGCGTCAGGTTGGCCTTGATCTGCCCGCCGTCTTCCGCCGTGTAGCCCGGGTCGCGCACGCCGTCGCCGCGGCGGTAGAAGCCGGCGACGTGGAAGCGCCACTGGTCGTTGATCGGGCCGCCGTAGCGGAAGTCCGTGCGGAAGCTGTCGTAGTCGAGGCCGGCGGTGAGCCCCACCGCGCCGCCCTGGAATTCGCCGGTGTTGCTGACGAAGTTGATGATGCCGCCCGGCGAGTTGCTGGCGAAGGTCGAGGCCGAGCCGCCGCGCAGCGCTTCGATGCGGTCGATGCTCCAGTCGGCGCGCAGGAAGATGTCGGCGTTGCCGAAGGCGATGTCGCCGAACTCCAGCACCGGGAGGCCGTCCTCCTGCAGCTGCAGGAACTTCGCGCCGCCGGCCGCGACCGGGAGGCCGCGCACCGCGATGTTGGCGTTGCCTTCGCCGCCGGTGCTCTCCGAGCGCACGCCCGGGATGTTGCGGAAGATCTCCGCGGTCGAGCGCGGGGCGGACTGCTCGATCTGCTCGATGCCGATGGTCGAGATCGAGACGCTGGATTCGAGCTTGCTCTGCGCCGCCGGCGTGCCGGTGACGATGATCGCGTCGAGGCTCTGCGGCGTTTCAGGAGTCGCGGCGTCGGCGGGCGCGGCGGGCGCTTGGGCGACGGCAAGCGGCGCGGCGAGCAGCAGAGCGATGGTGGCCGCGAGGACGCGGCGGTTCGGCGTGCGCGTAGCGAGGTGCATGGGCTCCCCTCCCAGGGATGGCATGGTGGTGGCGCCGACGGGGGCCGGCGGCGCGATAGGGATACGCCGGTCTGCAAACGATTGCAAGTGCATCAAGCGAGCGGCGTGGAAGCCGGTTGCTGCGACGCAGCGGCTGGAAACAAGGATGAATCATCGAGTGTCGCGAAGTCCCGCCGCCGATGCTGCGACGCCGCATCGGTCCGCAATGCAAACGGTTGCAAGACGTCCTTGGCGAGGGCATGGTGGGCTGGCGGGGAGGGGCCCGCGTCGACGGTACGATCCGCCCATGGGGAATCTCAATCCGCAGCTCGCCGGCATCGACCTCGCGGTCGTCGCCGCCTACTTCGCGCTGGTCATCGGCCTCGGTCTTTGGGTGTCGCGTGGGCAGCGCGACGCGCAGGACTACTTCCTCGCTTCGCGCTCGATGACCTGGCCGGTGATCGGCTCGGCCCTGCTGGCCTCGAACATCTCGTCGACCACGCTCGTTGGCCTCGCCGGCGCGGCTTACGCCATCGGTATCTCGGTCTACAACTACGAGTGGATGGCCACCGTGGTTCTGGCCTTCTTCTGCGTGTTCTTCCTGCCCTTCCTGCTGCGCTCGCAGGTGTACACGCTGCCCGAGTTCCTCGAGCGCCGCTTCGACCGCCGCGCCCGCGTCTACTTCTCGGCGCTCACCATCTTCCTCAACATCGTCGTCGACACCGCCGGCGCGCTGTACGGCGGGGCGTTGATGCTGAAACTGGTGATGCCCGACGTGCCGCTCTGGCAGATCGTCATCGGGCTGGCGCTGTCGGCGGGGATCTACACGGTGCTCGGCGGCCTGCGTGCGGTGATCGTCACCGAGACCGTGCAGGCCATCATCCTCGGCGCCGCCTCGCTGGTGATTGCGTGGTTCGCCTTCGACAAGGCCGGCGGCTGGGACACGGTGATGGCGGCGACGGCGCCGGAGAAGCTCTCGCTGATCCGCCCGCACGACGACCCGCACCTGCCGTGGACCGGGTTGGTCTTCGGCGTGCCGCTGCTGGGTTTCTACTTCTGGTGCACCAACCAATTCATGGTGCAGCGTGTTCTCTCGGCCAAGGACGAGAACCACGGCCGCTGGGGCTCGCTGTTCGCCGGCCTGCTGAAACTGCCGGTGCTGTACGCGATGGTGTTGCCCGGCACCTGCGCCATCCTGCTGTATCCGACGCTGGCCTCGCCCGACCTCGTCTACCCGACGCTGGTCTTTGACCTGCTTCCGGCCGGCCTGCTGGGCCTCGTCATCGCCGGCTTCTTTGCCGCGATCATGTCGTCCATCGCCAGCACCTTCAATTCCGCGGCGACGCTGGTGACGATGGACTTCATCCGTGCCTGGCGGCCGTCGATGGGCGGCGCCGCACTCGTGCGCACCGGCCGTCTCGCCACGCTGGCCTTCATGGTGCTGGCCGTGCTGTGGGCGCCGCAGATCGCGCGCTTCGAGTCGCTGTGGCAGTACCTGCAGGCGGTGCTCGC
>JBOFQO010000213.1:0-4563 GCA_051660925.1 Silanimonas sp.
TTCTTCATCGCGCCGCCGAGCTCGGCACCGAGCATGTCGGTACCGGTATAGGCGCGGAAGGCGGGGCCGTGCAGTTTCTCGGCCACGAGCTGCGCGAAATCGGCGTCGTCGGAATGCGCGGTGACGGCGGTCGGCAGGCCCTGCGCCACTTCCTTGGCGAAGGACGGCCCGGTGACCACGGCCAGCGGCACCGCGTGGCCGAGCAGCTCGCCAGCCACTTCGTGCAGGAAGCGCCCCGTGCCGGGTTCGAAACCCTTGGTCGCCCAGGCGACCCCGCAGCCCGCGGGGCGCAGCGGCGCGAGGCGCCGGATGGTCTCGGTGAACGCGTGGCTGGGCGTCACCACGAGCAACATCGCCGCGGCGCGGACGGCGGCGTCGAAGTCGGTGGTCGCGCGCAGGCTGTCGGGCAGCGCCACGCCCGGCAGGTAGCGGACGTTCTCGTGACCGGTGTTGATGCCCACGACCTGGGCCGCGTCGCGGCCCCAGATCAGGGTGTCGTGGCCCTGCCGCGCCATCTGCGCGGCGAGGGCGGTGCCCCAGGAGCCGGAACCCAGCACGGTCACGGTGGTCGTCGCGGTCATGCCGGCGTCCTCAGGGGGCGGAGCGAGCCCGGCGCGGGCGCCGGGCGATGGATCAGGCGCAGGGCGCGCCTCAGGCGTTGCCGATCGCCGGGGAGGTGGCCGACTTCAGCTGCTCGGCGCGGCGGCGCAGGCTCTCGGCGTAGATCGCTTCGAAATTGATCGGCTGCAGATAGAACGGCGGGAAGCCACCCGACTGGATCAGGTCCGAGACCAGCTGGCGAGCGTATGGGAACAGCACGTTCGGGCAGTAGGTGCCGAGCATGAAGTCGAGGTTGCGCTCGTCGAAGCCGGTGAGCCCGAAGATGCCGGCCTGCTCGAGTTCGACGATGTAGACGGTCTTGTCGCCGAGCTTGCAGGTCAGGTTGATGCCGAGGATGACTTCATAGACGTCATCGGCCAGCTTGCCGACCTTCTGGTTCAGGTTGAGGTTCAGGTCGGGATTGCCCTGCTCGTTGAACACCATCGGGGTGCCCGGGGCCTCGAACGAGATGTCCTTGACGTAGATCTTCTGGATCGCGAACTGGGCCTGCTGGTCGGCGCCGGCGGCGCCCTGGATGTTTTCGTCAGCCACGGGTGGAACTCCGAATCAGTGAGGTGATGGGGCAGCGCGGAAGTATCGCATGCGCTGGAAACCCGGATGGGGGCGCCGGGCGCGGGGGGCAAGGGGGCGTGAAGCCTGGGGTGCTCAGCGGCGGTCGGGCTGTCAGCGGCCCTTGGCCACCGGCATCTCGGCCTGGCGCCAGCCGGCGAGGCCGCCGTCCAGCACGCTGACCTTCGTGAAGCCGGCCTTCTTCAGCTTCGTTGCCGCCTCGTGCGCGTTGTTGCCGGTGCGGCAGGTGACGATGACCGGGCGCTCCTTGGCCTTCGAGAGCTGTTTGTGCTTCTCCGGGTCCAGCTCGGCCAGCGGGGCCGAGACCGAGCCGGGGATGTGCGCCTTGGCGAAATCCGCCGCGGGCGACACGTCGACCACGAGGGCGTCCTCGCGGTTCATCAGCAGGGTGGCTTGGGCCGGCGACAGGCCGGCGATGCCCGACAGCCGGTGCCGCACCTCAGTGACGATCACCGCCAACGTCAGGCCGACGAAGGCGATGCTGAGCAGCGGGGTGGATTGGGCGAAGGCGGAGAGCTGGTCCCAGGACATCGGGGCCTCGATGGGGCGAAAGGGCGCGCATTATCCGTCGGGCCGGCGCCGCCCACCAGCGCGGCGGTGACTGCGACGCAGCGACGTCGTGCTGCGGTTCCCTGGGGCCTCGCCGCCTCAGCGGTCCGGGGCGAGGTTCGGCAGGCCCTCGGTCTGCCACCAGCGCTCAGCGACCTCGTCGTAGCGCCAGATCTCGCGCACCCGCACCACGCGCTCGGCCTGGGTGTGGCGGTTGACGACGCCGAGCTCCACCTCGCGGGCGATGCGGCCGTCGGGGAGCGGCGTGCTGGCGACGAGATTGTAGTTGGTGATCTGCACCTGCTTCAGGCGCTCAAGCTCGAAGTCGCTGAGCGGCTTCGCCTCGCGCACCTTCGGGTCGACCATGTCCCAGGCGACTTCGAAGTTGTTCCAGCGAATCGCGCCGGAGTAATCGTAGAGCGTGCGGTCGAGCGCGTCGGGCTTGGTGCCGGCGCCGCTGCTGCAGGCGGCGAGGAGGGCGACGACGAGGGCGAGGGCGAGGCGGGCGAGTCGGCTCATGGGCCGAGTATGTCAGCGCGGCACGACGGCGGCATAGCGGCCGCGCAGAGTGGTGACCGGCCGGCCCTCGGCGTCGCGGACGACCGCGTCCAGCACGATGCCGCCGCGACCGCGCTGGGCGAGCTTGGTGATCAGCGCCTCGAGCGCCTCCGCGGACGGCACGGCGGCCTCGGCGATAAGGTCGCCGTAGAGCGGGGCGAGGTACTTCAGCTCGCTGTCGGCGACGTAGACCTCGGCGGCGAGGCCGCGGGCGTGCAGCGAGGACTCGAGCGCGCCCCAGCCGGCCAGCGTGAGCAGGCTGGCGAGACTGCCGCCGAAGGCGCAGGCCTTGTCGTTGACGTTGCGCGAGAGCGGCGCTTCGAGCACCACGCGTTCGCCGTTGCAGTGGGCCACCCGCACGCCGAGCGCGGCCACCGGCGGCATCGCGTCGAGCAGGGCCTGCAGTCGGGAAGCGGCGTCGTCGGCCATGGCGCTGTGCGAGAGTTCGGGGATGGACACGGGAACGACATCGACGCTGTGGTCGCTGCGACCGGCGGGCGAGCATGCGGCGCTGCGCCGGGCGGCGCAAGGCGCGGGCTTCGCGCTGCGCACGCTGTCGCTGCAGCGGCTGGTGATGCGCGAGGACGGCCCGCGTCTGGCCGCAGCGCTGGCTGCGCCGATCCGGCTCTACACCAGCCCGGCAGCGGTGCGTTTCGCGGCGGCGCAGGCGCCGGCCGGCCTGTCGCGCGCGGCGGCGGGCGGCATCGATATCGCCGTGGGCAGCGGCACGGCGGCGGCGCTGCGTCGTGCCGGCGTGGCGGCGCCAAAGCTGCCGCAGCGGATGGACAGCGAGGGCGTGCTGGCGCTTCCCGAACTGCAGACACTCGCCGGCGAGCGGGTCGGCGTGATCACCGCGCCGGGCGGGCGCGGCCTACTGGTGCCGGCGCTGGCCGATCGCGGCGCCGAGCCCTGCGTGGCCGAGGTGTATGCGCGGTCGCCGCTGCGCGGCGGCGCGCGGCGCTTGGCCGAATTTGTCGCCGACGAGGGCGCGATGCTGCTGGCAAGCAGTGCCGAGGCGCTGGCCCTGCTGGTCGCGCGACTGCCTGCGGTCGACAGTGACGTCGGCCGCCGCGTCCGCGCGCGCGCCGTGGCAGTGAGCAGCGCGCGGCTGAACGTGCTGGCGGTGCAGGCCGGCTTCGCGCGCGTCGTCGTTGCCGACGGGCCGACGCCCGCAGCCCTCGTCGCGGCCGCGTCGCGCGCGGCGCCTTTACAATGAGCCGGCGGCAACGCGCCGCGTCCCCCTGACACCCTATCGATGGATCGCCCGTTTTCCCGCCCGCTGCTGATCGTCGTTCCGCTGCTGCTGGCTGCCGCCGGCGGCGCGTGGTGGTGGACCTCGCGGCCGGCGCCCGAAGCGACGCCGGATCCACTCTCCAACGCGGCCCTCGACCAGCGCCTGCTGGCCGTCGAGCAGGCGCTCGCAGCGCTGGAACGCGGGCAGTCGCGCACGGCGCAGCGCCTGGCCGATCTTGAAGCGCGCAGCACCGTGCAGCGCGAGGAGCTGCTGGGTTGGGGCCAGCGCACGGCCTTGCTGGAAGAGAGCATCCAGCAGGTGGCGGCGAGCCCGAGCGGCGACGCCGGCATCCAGCTGCGTCTCGATGAGGTGGACCTGCTGCTGAGCTTTGCGGAAACGCGGCTCGCGCTGTCCGGCGACGTTGATGGTGCGCGTCGCGCCTACGGGTTCGCCGATGGGCTGCTGACCTCGCTCACCGCGCCGCAGTACGTGAACCTGCGGCAATCGCTGGCGCAGGAGCAGGCCGCACTGGCCGCCGTGCCCACCGACCCGCGCCTCGCGGCGCAAGGCGCTATCGATGCCGTCGAAGCCGCACTGCCCTCGCTCGAGGCCCCGGCCGCAGAGACACCGCCGACGGCGACCATGTCGCCGCTCGACAAAGTGCTCGATGCGTTGGTCGACGTGCGGCCGCGTGGCGCGCAAGAGCTGCTCGCACCGGCCGACCGCCAGCGCGGCCTCGCGGCGCTGCGGCTCGAACTCGGACTGGCGCGGCGGGCCATTGAGCGGCGCGACGGCGAAGGCCTCGCGGCCGCCAGCGCCCGCGCCCGCGATTGGATGCGTCGCCTCTACGCCGCCAGTCCGGCGCTGGACGCCGAAACCGCGCGCCTGGCCGCGCTGGACGAGGCGCGGCTCGCCATCGAGGTGCCGGTGCTGGGCAGCACACTAGCCCAGCTACGCGCGCAGCGTCGCAGCGAGGGCGCGCGATGAAGCTGTTCCCAGCCCTGCTGCTCGGCCTGCTGTTGGCCTTGCTC
>JBOFQO010000214.1:0-2951 GCA_051660925.1 Silanimonas sp.
CGGCGTTGAAACCGAACCAGCCCACCCACAGCAGGCCGGCGCCGATCAGCGTGTAGCCGAGGTGGTGCGGGGCCATTGCCGTGGTCGGCCAGCCCTTTCGCTTGCCGAGCATGATCGCGGCCACGAGACCGGCGATGCCCGCATTGATGTGCACGACGGTGCCGCCGGCGAGGTCGATGACGCCCCAATCCCAGAACAGACCACCGACGCCCGCCCAGGTCATGTGCGCGATCGGCAGGTAGGCGAAGGTGAACCACAGCGCCGAGAACACCAGCAGCGCCGCGAAGCGCATGCGCTCGGCGAAGGCGCCGACGATCAGCGCCGGCGTGATGATCGCGAAGGTCATCTGGAAGGCAACGAACAGACTCTCCGGAATGGCCAGCACCAGCGATTCGCGGGTGACGCCTTCGAGGAAGAGCTTCGAGGTGCCGCCGATGAAGCTGGCGAGGTTGATCTCGCCCTCGACCATGCCGGTGGTGTCGAAGGCCAGCGAGTAGCCGTACACGACCCACAGCACGGTGATGAGCCCCGCGATCGCAAAGCACTGCATCAGCACCGACAGCACGTTCTTGGCGCGCACCATGCCGGCGTAGAACAGCGCCAAGCCCGGCAGGGTCATCAACAGCACCAGCGCGGTAGCCACCAGCATCCAGGCGGTGTCGCCCGCCGACAGCGTCGGCGTCTCCTGCGCGGCGGCGGCCCCCGCGGCCGTCATCGCCCCCAGCCCGGCGACCCACGCCGACACCCCTTTCCCGGCCCGCCCAAGCGCGCCGTCGCCCCGAACTCGCATTCGCATCGTCGTCTCCCCAGTGGAAAATCCCCGCTTGGATGCGACCAGATCGGGCTCGATTGTCTACGTCACGCGGGCTGTGCTTTGATACTGGCCCTCGATGGCGGCCGGGCCCTGGTCCGACCGCCGATCTCGCGGTGTCGCCGGTGGCAGCCTCTGACGAAACGGCGCGACGATGGCCGACAGCGCACCGCCGGACTGGCCACCACGATGACGTCGACCGCCCACGGAGCACCGCCATGATCGACCTCAAGGCCATCGACGACCTCGCCCGCCGCCTCAACGACCTCGTGCCGCCCGGCCTTGAGGGCGCCCGCGCCGACCTCGAGAAGAACTTCCGCGCCGCCCTGCAGGCAGGCCTCGGCAAGCTCGATCTCGTGACCCGCGAGGAGTTCGAAGTGCAGAAGGCGGTGCTGCGCCGCACCCGCGAGAAACTCGACGCGCTGGAACGCCAGCTCGATGCCCTGGACGCCGCCGCGCGTCCGGCGTCGCCCGACACCCGCAACTGACCCCGCCGCCATGTCCCTGGCGCTGGTGCACACCCGTGCACGCTGCGGCGTGCGCGCGCCGGAAGTGCGCGTTGAAGTCTTCATGGCCGGCGGCCTGCCGCAGGTAACCATTGCCGGCTTGGCCGGAACCGTCGCCCGCGAATCGCGCGAGCGCATCCGCGCCGCGCTGCAAGCCAGCCAGTTCGAGCTGCCGAGCAAGCGCGTCACGGTGAACGTCGCGCCGGCCGAGCTGCCGAAGGACGGCGCGCGCTTCGACCTGCCGATGGCGATCGGGCTGCTGGCCGCCGCTGGGCAGATACCGCTCGCGGCCCTGCGCGACGTCGAATTACTCGGCGAGCTGTCACTGTCCGGCGCGCTGCGCAGCATCAGTGGTGCGCTGCCGGCGGCGATTGCCGCGGCGGCGGCCGGACGCACCCTGATCGTCCCTGAGGACAACGCCGGCGATGCGGCACATGCGCGCGGGGCCGTCGTCATCGGCGCTCGCACGCTGGCGCAGGTGGTGGCGCATCTGCGCGGGGAACGCGTGCTACCGGCGGCCATCGCGCCGACGCCGGAGGTCGATGCCGATGTGGGCCATCGCCGTCACGACGTCGACCTCGCCGACGTGGTCGGCCAAGCGCTCGGCAAGCGCGCGTTGGAGGTCGCGGCGGCCGGCATGCACGGCCTGCGCTTCCTCGGCCCCCCCGGCTGCGGCAAGACCCTGCTGGCACGCTGCCTGCCCGGGTTGATGCCGCCGCTCACCGAGCCGGAAGCGCTCGAGCTGGCAGTGATCCGCAGCCTCGCCGCGCCACTGCGCGAGGCCGGCGGTTGGCCGACATCGCGGCCATTCCGCGCACCCGTGCACGGTGCCAGCGCGGTCGCGCTGGCCGGTGGTGGCGGCATCCCGCGTCCCGGTGAATTGTCGCTCGCGCACCACGGCGTGCTGTTCCTCGATGAACTCCCCGAGTGGGACCGGCGCAGCCTCGAGGCGCTACGCGAGCCGCTCGAATCCGGCGAAGTGCAGATCGCGCGCGCGGCGATGCAAGCGACTTTTCCGGCGCGTCCGCTGCTGGTAACCGCGATGAACCCGTGCCCCTGTGGCTGGGCCGGCGACCCGTCGGGGCGTTGCGATTGCCCGGCGGACGCGATCGCGCGCTACCAGGCGCGCGTCAGCGGCCCGCTGCTCGACCGCATCGACCTGCACGTGGCGCTGTCACGCGTGCCGGCGGCCGCGCTGATGCACGCCGACAGGGCGCTGGTCGAATCGAGTGCGACGGTGCGCGCTCGCGTCGTTGCGGCGCGCGAACGCCAGTGGCAGCGGCAGGGAAAACCCAACGCGCATCTCGCTCCAGGTGAGCTCGAGAGCATCGTCGCAGCCACGCCTGGGGCGCGCCAGCTGCTGGAGCGCGCGGCGGAGCGACTCGCTCTTTCGGCGCGCGCGGTGCATCGCGTGCTGCGCGTGGCGCGCACCCTGGCTGACCTCACGGCCGAACCCGACGTGGATGCCACATCGATGGCCGAAGCCATCGGCTTCCGTGCCATGAGCATCGACTCCAATCCGTCGTTGCAGGCTAACCTGCAAGCCTCGACGCGAACGGAGCATCGGTCACCCGATGGAGTGGTTGGCGCGCACTGACACGTGGCTACTGGGCGGCGCCCTCGTCGCCCTGCTG
>JBOFQO010000215.1:0-7087 GCA_051660925.1 Silanimonas sp.
GCGACGACCGGCGATGCCGAGGTCGACGAGGAGAATGCGCAGCGCCGTGACGCCCAGACCCGGCTGATGGCCCAGCTCGCCTCGCCCATGCTCGACGGCGAGGCCGTGTGGCTGCTCAGCCATCGCGGCGGCTCGCTGACCGCGCTGCTGCTCCATGAAGGCTGGCCTGTCCTGCTCGGCACCGGCTTGGCGCTGCTGGCTTGGCTGCTGTGGTCAAGCCAGCGCCTCGGCCCGCTGGTCCCGTCGCCGTCGCCGCACCGCCGCGCGCTGATGGAGCACATCGAGGCCGCCGGGCAGTTCGCCTTCCGCAACGACCACGGCGCGTCCCTGCACGCCGCGCTGCGCGACGCCGTGCTTGAGCGGTTGGCGCAGCGCCACGCGCTGGCGCGCCTCGACGACGCGGCGCTGGCGCACGCGCTGGCTGATCGCAGCCGGCTGCCGCGCGAGGCCATCGCTGCGGCGTTGGCCCTGCCGATGAAAGCCACCCCCGAACAGTTCCGCGACGCGGTGGCGACGCTCGCCACCCTGTTGCACCGCCTGTGACCCCACACCCCACCCGGACCCGCGCATGAGCCCCGATCTTCCCGCCCCGCCGCCCCTGCCTTTCGCCGACCTCGCCGACCGCGTCAGCGCCGTGCGCGCCGAGATCGGCCAGGCCTTCATCGGCCAGGACGCCGTGCTCGACCAGCTGTTGCTTGCCTTGCTCGGCGGCGGCCACGTGCTGATCGAAGGCGTGCCCGGTCTCGGCAAGACCCTGTTGGTGCGCGCGCTCGCCGCCGTGCTGCGCTGCCAATTCTCGCGCGTGCAGTTCACGCCCGACCTGATGCCCAGCGACGTCAGCGGCCACGCGGTCTACGACCCGAAGACCGAAACCTTCAGCGTCCGCCGCGGCCCGGTGTTCACGAACCTGCTGCTGGCCGACGAGATCAACCGCGCGCCGGCGAAGACGCAGTCGGCGCTGCTGGAGGCCATGCAGGAGCAGCAGGTGACGATCGAGGGCCAGAGCTTCCCGCTGGCCGCGCCCTTCATGGCCATCGCCACGCAGAATCCGGTGGAGCAGGAAGGCACCTACCCGCTGCCGGAAGCGCAGCTCGACCGCTTCCTGCTGAAGATCCTGATCGGCTACCCGTCGCTGGCCGACGAAGTGCGCATGGTCGAAGCGATCAGCACCGGCCGCGCGCGCGCTGACTTCGATCTGTCCACGCTGAAGGCGCTGCTCGGCCCCGAGGACGTTGTCGCGATGCAGCAGGCGGTCGCCTCGGTACGCGTCGACGCCAGTGTGCTCGACTACGCCGTGCGCCTCGTGCACGCCACGCGCGAGTGGCCCGGCATCGCCATGGGCGCGGGTCCGCGCGGCAGCCTCGCCCTCGTGCGCCTGGCGCGCGCGCAGGCGGCGATGGAGGGCCGCGATTTCGTCGTGCCGGACGATGTCCGCGACGTGCTGCTGCCGGCACTCCGCCACCGCATCGCGCTGAGCCCGGAGCTGCAATTGGAAGGGCAGTCGCCCGACGCCGTGCTCACGGCGCTGCGCGAGCGGGTGAAGGCCCCGCAGCAGTGAAGCCAACGCGCGCCACCATCGCGCTGCTCGCCGCCTGGGGCTTGGCCGGCCTTGCGATTCCGCTGGCCGACTTGGCGACCGCGCACTGGCTGTGGGCCGGCGGCGCGCTGGCCGCGCTGCTGGTGCTCGATGCTGTCGTGTTGGCGCGGCAGCCCGCGCCAGCGCTGGAGCGGCAGATGCCGGCGGTGCTGCCGCTCGGGCCGTGGGCCACGGTGACGCTGCGCCTCTCGAACACCGCCCGCGGCGCGTTGCGTGGCACGCTGCATGACGGCCACCCCGGCGACTGGGGGGTTGAGGACCAGCCGCGCCGATTGCGTATTGCCGCGCGCGAGGTGCTGGAATTCACGTACCGCACGCTGCCGCCGCGGCGCGGCGAAGCGGCCTTCGCGCCGGCCTGGTGGCGGCAGGATTCGGCGCTGCGACTGTGGACGCAGGCGCGGCGCATCGGCCCGGCCACACCTGTGCGTGTGTTTCCGAACTTCGCGCCGCTCGCTGGCCTCGCCCTGCACACCGCCGAGCAGGCCACGCGGATGACCGGCGCGCACCTCGCGCGGCGTCGCGGCGACGGCACCGAGTTCCACCAGATGCGCGAGTACCGCACCGGCGACAGCCTGCGGCAGATCGATTGGAAGGCCACGGCGCGTGCACGCCGTCTCATTTCGCGCGAGTACCAGGAAGAGAAGAACCAGCGCGTCACCCTGCTGCTCGACTGCGGCCGCCGCCTGTTGGCCGAGGACGGCGGCCTCACGCACTTCGACCACGCGCTCAACGCCGCGCTGCTGGTGGCCTACACGGCGCTACGGCAAGGCGACGCCGTGGCGCTGCAGACCTTCGGCGCGGTCGACCGCAGCGTGCCGCCGGTGCGCGGCGTCGGCGGGCTGGACGCGCTGGTGGAGGCGACCTTCGACGTGCAACCGGCGCCCGTCGCTGCCGACTACCTCGACGCCGCACGCCGCGTGCTCGCGCAGAACGCACGTCGCAGCCTGGTGCTGGTGGTCACCAATGTGCGCGACGAGGACGCGGACGACCTGCTCGCCGGCCTGGAGCTGCTGCAGCGGCGGCACCTCGTCTGCGTGGCGAGCCTGCGCGAAAGCGCGCTCGATACGGCGATGGCGGCCGAGCCGGGGCGTTTCGAGGACGCGTTGCGGCTCGGCGCCACCCAGCAGTACCTCGCCGCGCGGCGCCGCGCCCACGCGCAGCTGCGGGCGCGGAAGATCGACGTGCTCGACGTCCGCTGCGAACAGCTGCCGGCCGCCCTCGTGCAGCACTACCTCGCCATCAAGCGGGCTGGGAGGCTGTAAGGCCGGGGTCTCCGGGCGCGTATCTCGTCCATGACCTCCGTCACTTCCGTCCCTCGGCGGCAGACCACAGTCTGATCGCGAGGACTTTCCCTCCACGCATTGGGGAATGCGCGCATGCAGCTCGTCGATATCTTCCTTGACCCGGCCAAGGTCTTTGCCGCTGAGAAAGAGAAGCCGACCTTCCTCGTCCCGACCGCGGTGTTTATCGTGCTGTCGGCGGCGATGATCCTCGCCTACCACCTGCGCGTGGACCCGGCGTGGTTCGCGGATTTCCAGCTTTCCGTCGCCGGCGCGGAAATGACCGATGCCGAGAAGGCGCAGGCCAAGCAGTTCATGCCGGGCGCGCGAATGGCCGGCTACATCGGCGCGGCGTTCACCGCCGTGGTCATCCCGATCATGTTTGCGATTTCTGCGCTGTACTACTTCCTGGCCGGCAAGATCGCCGGCGCCGGCCTCTCGTTCAAACACGGCCTGTCGCTGGCCAGCTGGAGCGCGCTTCCGATAGCGCTCACGACCATTGTTGCGATCGTTGGCGCGCTGACGATGGCGCCGCAGACCGCGCAATACAGCCTGATGCTGACCCATGTCGATCCGCTGCTGGTGCAGCTGCCGATCGACCACGCGCTGTCGAGCCTCGCCAAGAGCTTCAACCTGCTCAGCTTCTGGGCGATCGGCCTTGCGGCCCTCGGTTGGAAGGTGTTCACCCGCAGCGGCTGGGGCGCAGCGATCTTCGTCGCCGCCCTGCCGTCGGTGCTGATCTATGGCATCTGGTTGTTGATCGCCCTGCTCTGACCGACCGGCCCGGCCCTCCATGCGCATTCCAAAGAAAGCCCTGATCGCGGGCGGCATCGTGCTCGTCCTCGCTCTGCCCTTCATCGCCAAGCGCGGCGGTGGCGATGCGGTGGAGGTGCAGGTCGCCAACGCCGCCCCGCAGGCCATCCGCCCGACCATCCTCGCCTCCGGCACGTTGGCCTTCCGTACGGAGGTCAAGCTGACCGCGGAAGTGCTGGCGCAGGTGACCGAGGTGCTGGTCAAGGAAGGCGACCGCGTGCAGCGTGGCCAAGTGCTGCTGCGCCTCGACCCCGAGACCTATCGCAATGCGATCGAGCGCGAGGAAGCCAACCGGCGGCAGGCGCTGATCCGCATTGATCGGCAGCGCGTCACGCTGGCGCTGCGCGAGAAGCAGTTCGAGCGCTACCAGCGGCTGGCCGAAGCGCAGACCATCGATCGCGCGCGCTTTGACGAAGAGAAGAACCAGCTCGAACTCGCCCGCATCGAGTTGAAGAGCACCGAGGAGGACCTGCGCCGCTCCGAGGCCATCCTCGCCGACGCCCGCGAAACGTTGCAGAAAACCGAGGTGGTCGCGCCGATCGACGGCACCGTGGTGGGCGTGACGATCAAGGCTGGCGAGACCGCCGTGCCCTCGACGCAGGCCTTCGCCGGCGCGCAGCTGATGACGATCGCCGACACCAGCGCCATCGAGGCGCGGCTGAAGGTGGACGAAGGCGACATCGCGAAGATTGCGGCGGGACAGAAGGTCGACGTCTATCCGGCCGCCTTCCCCGATAACGCGGTGCCCGGCGTCGTGCGCCAGGTCGCGATGGCGCCGATCCTCGAAAACCAGGGCCGCGCCTACGAGGTCATCGCGGAGCTAACGCCGCCGGAAGGCTTGGCGCTGCGCTCCGGCATGAGCGCGCGCGCCGACTTGTTCCTCGGTGACGGCCGGACCGTGCTCGCGGTACCGGTCGAAGCGGTGATCGCCAGCGAGCCCGAGCCGCGCAAGACGGTGCACCATGTCTGGCGCGTCGACGACGGCCGCGTGGCCAAGGTCGAAGTGCAGGTGGGTGACGCCGACGACCGCTGGCAGGCGATCACCGCCGGCCTGTCCGAAGGCGAGCGCGTGGTGTCTGGCCCGGGGCGCGCGCTGCGCCAGCTGGTCGAGGGCGGCGCCATCAAAGAGGTGGAAGCCAGCGACGACACGGACGACGCCGACGCCGAGGAAGACAGCGAGAGCGAGGGCGAATCCAGCGACGACGAAGGCGACGCCGGGTGATCGAGCTCGTCGGCATCCACAAGCACTACCGGATGGGCGACCAGGAAGTGCGAGCCCTCGACGGGGTCGACTTGTTCATCGGCCGCAACGAGTACGTCGCGCTGATCGGCCCCTCGGGCTCGGGCAAATCGACGCTGATGAACCTGCTCGGCTGCCTCGACACGCCGAGCGAGGGCCGCTACTCGCTCAACGGCCGCGACACCGCGACCCTCGACGACAACGAGCTGGCGCAGGTGCGCAACCGCGAGGTCGGCTTCGTGTTCCAGAGCTTCCACCTGCTGCCGCGCATGAGCGTGCTCGACAACGTCATGCAGCCATTGGTCTATCGCGGGATGCCGCGTGCGGAGCGCAAGCGCCGCGCCACCGAATCGCTGGAGCGCGTGGGCCTGGGCAACCGCCTCGACCATCGCCCGAACCAGCTCTCCGGCGGCCAGCGCCAGCGCGTCGCCGTGGCGCGCGCGCTGGTCGGCGAGCCGTCCCTGCTGCTGGCCGACGAGCCCACCGGCAACCTCGATTCGCGCACCTCCGCCGAGATCATGGCGCTGTTCGACGCGCTGCACGCGCAGGGCCAGACCGTCGTCGTGGTCACCCACGAGCCCGACATCGCCGCGCACTGCCACCGCACGGTGCGCATCGGCGACGGCCGCATTGTCGAGGATCGCGCCAACCCGCGCCGCGCCGCTGGGAGCGCGCTCTGATGCAGGCTTTGCTCGAAGCCTTCCGTGCCGCGCTGGCCAGCCTGCTCGCCAACCGCATGCGCAGCGTGCTGACCACGCTCGGCATCGTCATCGGCACCGGCTCAGTGATCGCCGTGGTCTCGCTGGTGCAAGGCTTCTCGGCCTCGATCAAGAACCAGCTCGCCGACTTGGGCGGCAGCACGCTGACGCTGCAGGCCGTCAACACCAACGAGAACTTCCAGAGCGGCAAGCTCAACTACATCACCTTCGACGACCTCGACGTGCTGCGCTACCGCGTGCCCGGCGTGGGCCAGGTGGCGCCGATCCTGGCCGTGAACGTGCCGGGCATCAGCTACAAGGGCCGCACCGTCAGCGCGCAGGTGCAGGCCAGCAACGCCGATTACGCGCCGGTGTACGGCCGCTGGCCGGTGAAGGGCCGCTTCCTCGCGCCGGCCGACGACCGCGGCCGCCGCCGCGTGGCGGTGATCGGCGAGAAGTTGCGCGTCGATCTCGACCTGCCGGAGGACCCGACCGGCGAGTACATCCGCATCGGTAGCGAGTGGTTCAAGGTGATCGGCCTGATGGAAAAGCAGGGCGACCTGCTCGGCTTCAGCCTCGACAACTACCTGATCATCCCCTTCGACGTCGGCCGCGCGATGACCGGCGCGAGCAACCGGCCCTTCATGCAGGCCAGCTTCACCGTGCCGGACATCGAGCAGGTCAACGCGGTGCGCGAGCGCGTCACCCGCGCGATCCGCAGCGCGCGGCGCACGCCGACGAAAGAGGACAACACCTTCAAGGTCGAAGCGGCGGACGCCTTCGTCAAGCAGTTCGACCAGATCGCCGGCACCGCGACGCTGGTGGTGGGCGGCGTGGTCGGCATCAGCCTGCTGGTCGGCGGCATCGGCATCATGAACATCATGCTGGTGTCGGTGACCGAGCGGACCCGCGAGATCGGCATCCTGAAAGCCCTCGGCGCCACGCGTCGCGACATCCTCGTGCAGTTCCTGCTCGAAGCGGCCCTGCTCGCCCTGCTCGGCGGCATCATCGGCATCGTGCTCGGCATCGCTGCGGGCGTGGGCGTGGCCGCGCTGATCCCGGGCTTCCCGCCGGCCTCGATCCCCATCTGGGTCATCGTCGCCGCGGCCGGGTTCTCGGCCCTGGTCGGCGTCATCTTCGGCATCATGCCGGCCTCCAAAGCCGCGGGGCTCGACCCGATCGAGGCGCTGCGCTACGAATAGCGCATGCGCCTCTGCCCGATCATTCCGCCGCTGCTCGCGGCCAGCCTTCTCGCCGCCTGCTCCGCCGGCGATGCGCCTGCGGATTGGCCGACGCCCCGGCCGGCCGAAGATCTCGCGGGCGAGTGCCCCGACCTGCGCGGCGTGTACGCGTTCGAGGCCGGCGCGGGCAGCCGCTTCGCCTGGGCCCAGACACCCTTGCTCGGTGAGTGGCGCATTCGCCCGCAGGCCCTGGAGATCCTCTCGAACGACCGCGAGCG
>JBOFQO010000216.1:0-3502 GCA_051660925.1 Silanimonas sp.
CTTCGCAGGCGTAGGGGCAGTCGTCGATGGCCAGTGCGCGCAGGCCGCTGCGCTCGATGACGAAGGCCGGCAGGTAAGCGAGCGCGCGACCGCGCCGGACGAGGTCGACCAGCACCTGCAGGTCGTCGACCCAGTAGCGGCGGCCGAGTGGCTGGAAGCCCTGCTCGACGGCTGGGCGGCGCTCAGTTCGCGTTGAGAAACGCGCCGACCGCGACCGCGTCGAAGGGCCAGTCGAGCTCGCGGCCGCTGTCCTCGTCGCGCAGCACCGGCACGCGGACGCCGTAGCGCGCCTGCAGGGCCGCTTCGCCGTCCACCCAGACGCTGTCGAACTCCGGCGCGCCGGCCTGCGCCAGCACGTCAAGTGCTGCGTCGCACAATTGGCAGTCGTCGCGCTGGTACAGGGTGAGTTTCATGGCCGCTAGACTAGGCGCCCTCCCTTCGCCGAACCATCCCCGCGCCCATGGCCGTCAGCCTGTTCGACCTCTTCAAGATCGGCATCGGGCCGTCGTCGTCGCACACGGTGGGGCCGATGCGCGCCGCCGCACGCTTCCTCGAGCGCTGGCTGCAAGAGCCGGGCCAGCTCGGCCGCGTGGCCCGCGTGCGCGCCGAGCTGTACGGCTCCTTGGCCCTGACCGGCCGCGGCCACGGCACCGACAAGGCCGTGCTGATGGGCTTCGAGGGCCACTGGCCGGATCGCATCGACCCGGACCTGATCCCCGGCACGCTCGAACGCATCCGCGGCGAGAAGCGCATCCGGCTGATGGGCACGCACGCCATCGATTTCGACGAGAAGCGCGACCTCGTCTTCAACAAGCGCGAGAAACTGCCGTACCACACCAATGGCATGCGCTTCAGCGCCTTCGATGCCGACGGCGAGGTGATCGCCACCCGCGACTACTACTCGGTGGGTGGCGGCTTTGTCGTCAATCAGGACGAGGCCGCGGAAGATCGCATTGTGGCCGACACCACCGAGCAGCCCTGGCCCTTCCACTCCGGCGATGAGCTGCTGGCGCGCTGCCGCGAGAGCGGGCTCTCCATCGCGCAACTGATGTTCGAGAACGAGAAGGTCTGGCGCAGCGAAGCCGAGATCCGCGCCGGACTGGATGCGATCTGGGCGGCGATGCAGCGCTGCGTGGCGCGCGGCATCCGCGAGGAGGGCGTGCTGCCCGGTGGCCTGAAGGTGGCCCGGCGCGCGCCGTCGATGGCGCAGGATCTTTCCAGCCGACCCGAGGCGGCGTTGCGCGACCCGCTGACCATCCTCGACTGGGTGAACCTCTACGCGCTGGCGGTGAACGAGGAGAACGCCGCCGGCGGCCGCGTGGTCACGGCGCCCACCAATGGCGCGGCCGGCATCATCCCGGCGGTCGGCCACTACTACGAGCGCTTCTGCCCACAGGCGAGCAAGCAAGGCATCCACGATTACCTGTTGACCGCCGCCGCCATCGGCATCCTCTACAAGGAGAACGCCAGCATCAGCGGCGCGGAAGTGGGCTGCCAGGGCGAAGTGGGCGTGGCCTGCTCGATGGCCGCGGCGGGCCTCACGGCTGCACTCGGCGGCACGCCGGGCCAGGTCGAGAACGCCGCCGAGATCGGCATGGAGCACAACCTCGGCCTCACCTGCGATCCCATCGGTGGGCTCGTGCAGATTCCCTGCATCGAGCGCAATGCCATGGGCGCGGTGAAGGCCATCAATGCGCAGCGCATGGCCGCGCGCGGCGACGGCAGCCACAAGGTCTCGCTCGACAAGGTCATCAAGACCATGCGCGACACCGGCCGCGACATGCAGGACAAGTACAAGGAAACCTCGCGAGGCGGCCTCGCGGTGAACGTCATCGAGTGCTAGCGCGCGGCGGGCGCCCGGCAAGCCGGTAAGGCAAACACAGCGCTTCTGTCCCGCGATTGTCACGGAACGGACATATCGTCGACGGTTTCCTCCGCCGGAGCCTGTGCCGATGACCATCCGCTCGACCCGTTCAACCGCCCTGCCCCGACGCCTCGCGTTGGGTGCGGCTCTGGCCACCGCCGTCGGCCTGCTGGCCGGTTGCCAGCGCGGTACCGAGGCGCCTGCGCCGGCTGCCGCGATGGCGGAGGCCTCGACGGCGGTCGACGCCGCGGCCACGTCGATGCCTTCGGCGGAAACACCGCGCAGCGCGATCTTCCTGCACCCGGACGGCATGGGCGCGAACACCTGGTCGGCCACCCGCCTGATGCACGTCGGCCCTGATGGCCGCCTGGCCTGGGACCAGTTGCCGCGGCTGGCCATCTACGTCGGACCGAGCATCGACTCGGTCAACCAGAGTTCGAACGGCGGTGCCACCACCCATGCCTATGGCGTGCGCGCCAAGCTCGACAGCTACGGCCTGATCGACGGCACGCAGCCGACCGCGGCCTCGGGCAAGACGCAGAGCCTGATGACGGAAGCCAAGGCCGCGGGCAAGAAGATCGCGATCCTCAATTCCTCGTCGCTGACCGAGCCGGGCACCGGCGTCTTCCTCGCCTCGGTTGCCAATCGCGACGACGAGACCGAAATCGCCAGTCAGATCCTCGCTGCTGCGCCCGACATCGCCTTGGGCGGCGGCGAGATGTTCTTCCTGCCGAAGGGCGTGCAGGGTCGCCACGGCGAAGGCGTGCGCGAGGACGGCCGCAATCTCGTCGAGGAGGCGAAGGCCGCTGGCTATGCGGTGGTGTTCACCGCCGACGAGTTGGCCGCGCTGCCGCCGGAGGCCACGAAGGTGCTGGGCCTGTTTGCCCACGAGGGCACCTTCAACGAGATGGACGAAGCAGGCTTGGCCGCTGCCGGGCTTCAGGCCTTTCAGCCGCAGGCGCCGCGCTTCGACACGATGCTGGCCTTCATCCTGGCCCGCTTCAAGAACGCCCCACAGGGCTACTTCATCGTCGGCAACGAGGAAGCCACCGACAATCTCTCCGGCGAGAACAACGCCACCGGCACGCTTGACGCCGCCATCGGCGCCGACCGTGCGATCGGCCTCGCTCTCGCCGAAGCCAGTGGCAACCCTGCACTCACCGTGGTGGTGGCTTCCGATTCCGACAACGGCGGCATGAACGCGACCAGCGACGATCTGAACGAGCCGGAGGACCTGCCGCGCCCGCTGCCCGAGCGCACCGCCAGCGGTTCGCTGCTCGACAGCGACAAGGGCGAGCCCTTCCTGACCCCGCCGGATGCCAAGGGCAACCGCATCCCGTTCTACATCACGTGGGCCAGCGACTCGGACAGCGCCGGCGGCACGGTGGTGCGCGGTATCGGCCCAGGTGCGGCGAGCATCGAAGGCACGGTCGATGCGACGGTCGTGTATCAGTCCCTGCACGCAGGGCTGTTTGGCGAGCAAACCGCCAAGGCGGACTAAGCAGGCGATGCCCGGCCGGAGCCGGGCATCGCTTCAAGCCTCATGCCCTGGGACTCAGGGGCAAGGCACGACGGCGCCGGAAGCATCGAAACACGTGCGGCTTCGGCTGATTCCGTCAGACTGCGACGCTGAAATCG
>JBOFQO010000217.1:0-1966 GCA_051660925.1 Silanimonas sp.
ATCCGCGCCCGCCGCCAGCACGCCCGCGCCGGCCATCCCGCCCACCGCTGCACCGACGCCGCCGGGGAGTGAGCGCTGATGCTCCGTGAGCTCGCCGACGTCCTGCTCGACTTGTGCGATCGCGTGCCGTTGGCCGCGCCGCCTGGCTCCGGCCTGCGCGTGCAGCGCATCGACTTGGCGCTGCCGGTCGACGTGCGGGTGATCTTTCGCGACGGCGCGCCGCTGCTGCTGGCCGACGTGCCGCGCAGCCGGCTGGCGCCGCAGTGGGCGACCTCGATGTCGCGCATCCAGGCCTCGATCCTGATCAGCGACGAGGAGCGCGAGCCGTGAGCGGCAGCCTGCCTCCCCTCGTGCAGGACCAGGGCCTGCCCTTCGACCTGCTGCTGCAAGCGCTCACCGCGCAGCTCGACAAAGCGCAGGCGGCAATGGCCATCAAGGCGCGTGTCGCCAAGCTGCCGCTGACCTTCGCGCTGAAGGACATCAACATCGACCTGCGCGCCTACGTGCGGGTGGTGAACGACGAGATCTACGTGCGCCCCGCCGGCCCCGGCGAGCACGATGCCAGCGTGCTGAAGATGGCCTTCACCACGATCACCAAGCCGATGATCGAGGAGAACGCCGTCGACTTCGCCGCGCAGACCGCACCCTCGCTGCGCGAGGCCCTGGGCGATGCGATCAGCGACGAGGACGAGCGCCGGCTCGAACAGATCGGCGTGCGCAACGTGCAGCACTTGAACGAGTTGCGCCGCAACGCCGGCGCCGACGTCATTGCCCGCCTCTCGCGCCTGCCGGTGAACCGCCTGCAACAGGCCCTGATGAAGGCCTCGGCACCACGCGTCTCCCGCGTCGAGAACGGTGGCAGCGTCGAGGGCCGCGACACCATGGGGCATCGCGTCACCGTGCAGGCACCGGGACTCCGCAGCGGGCGGCTGCCGCGCGTGCGCGCCGCCGGGCTGGACGTGCCGGTGGTGGCCAGCGGTGACGAGCAGTTCGTTCTCGCACCGCTGGCGATCCAGATGGGCGAGGACGTCGAGATCGACTTTGGCGATGGCCCCATGCAGCGGCTGAAGCTGGCCGAAGGCGCCATCGGCGAGGCGGTGTCGCCATGAACACCGCACCGTGGTGGGGCCGCCGGATCATCGTCACGCTGCGCTTGGGCGAGATGCCCGAGCACGTGCCGACCCTGCGCGAATGCTGGCGCGGCACCGCCAGCCCAAGCGAACGGCTGGACGGCGGCGTCATCGACCGGCTGCTGAAGCGCCGCGGCGAGCAGTTGCGCGCGGGCCGCCTGCACAGCGCCGCGCGCGGCGTGGCGCGGCACAGCGCCATTCCACTGCTGCGCCGCTACGACGCCATCGAACAGGCCACCGGCATCGCCCGGCAGATTCGCATTGAACTCGCGAGCCCCTGTGATCTGCGCGAGCTCGCCGATGCCTTGCGGCAGTGCGGCGTCGTCGAATCGGCCTCGCCGGATTATCTGGTCAGTACGCCGGCCGACGGCCTCGACGCGAAGCTCGGCGCGATGCCCGAAGAGGCCGCGCTGGACTGGCCGCGCGCGCAGCTGCGTCTCGACGCTGCGCTCGGCTACGAGCCCGGCGACCCGGCCGTGGTGCTGGGCCTCGCCGACACCGGTGTGGCCTTGCAGCATGCCGACCTCAGCGCCCGGCTGCGCCGCGGCTTCGACTCCGTCGACATCGACCCGATGACGCTCGGCGACCGCTACGTACTGACCGGCGACAATGCGCGCCGCGACAACGACCCGGATGACGACGTCGGCCACGGCAGCGGCTGCGCCGGCATCCTCGTCGCTGACAGCGAGCCGCTGCGCCCCGGCGCCGCCGGGCGCGCCGGCCTGATCCCGGCGCGCGTGCTCGGTGCGGCACGCACGTCGAGCGGCAAGGTGGTGGGCATCGGCGCGATCGCCAACATCGATCTCGGCATGAAGCGCCTGGTCGACCTTGGCGCC
>JBOFQO010000218.1:0-1525 GCA_051660925.1 Silanimonas sp.
CGCAGCTCGGCGTCGCGCAGCACGTCGGGCTTCGGGCGGCTAAGCGGGTCCTTCTCGGCTTTCAGCACGGCGACGGTGCGCTCGCGCTGGGTGGTGAAATCCCAGGCGCGCCACTCGTCGCCGACGCGATAGAACACCGCGTTGCCATCGGCGGCGAAGCGCAGATCGGTTTCCTCGGCCGCGCTCTGCGTCAGCTGCTGGCGCTGCCCGGTCGCCAGCGTCACCGCGAACACGTCGCCGTTGCGCAGCGTCGCCATGCGCGTGCGGCGTGCGTCGAACACCGGGTTCGGCGCGTCGGCCTCGGCGGCGTCGGCCGGCGGCAGCCGCACGGCGTCGCCGCCCGTGGCCGGCTGGCGCAGCACGTCGCGCACCGGCGAGCCGGCGCGCTTCAGCGTGTAGGCCACGTGTTGCGAATCGGCGCTCCACCACAGCTGCTCCACCGGCGGGCCGATCCAGTCCGGATGCGACATGGCGAGGTCGAGGGTCAGCGGTGCCGGTGCGGCTGCGCCGACGGCAGCGGCGAAGGCCAGGGTCGAAGCGAACACGGCAAGGCCGGGACGCGGGCGCGGCAAAGGCATCGGCACGGGGCACTCCAGCGGAAAGCGAGGCGGCGAAGCCTAGCAGGGCAGGGCGCGCAGGCCGTGCGACGGCGCGCTTCCCCCGGTCGCCCCCAGCAGCGACAATCACCGCGTTCCCGCTTTCGGCTCGATCCGCTCCCATGCAGGCCTACGTGTACAAATCCCTGCGCAAGGCCGAGACCTTCGTCTACCTGCGCGAGCGCGACGCCTTTGGCTTGCTGCCCGACGTGCTGCGCGCCCAGCTCGGCGAGTTGCGCTTCGTGCTCGACGTCGCGCTGACGCCCGAGCGGACGCTGGCGCGGGAAGACGCGGCCGTGGTGCGGCGCAACCTCGCCGACCACGGCTTCCACCTGCAGTTCCCGCCGCCGCCGCTGCCCGGGAGCGCGGATGACTGAACTTCGGTCGACGCTGCAGCGCAGCCTCGCCCTTCCGCTGTTGTTCGTCGGCTTGGCTCTGGCCGTGCTGCCTGCCCTGTGGCCCGCTGGCCCCGCCGCGCTGGTGGGGCCGTGGCTGGCCCAGCCCGCGCTGGCCCTCGGCATGGCGATGCTCTCGCCGGCGCCGGAAGCGCCCGCGCTGCGCGTCTGGTGGCGCGACGCGATCACGCTGGCGGTGCTCTGGGGCGCGACGCTCGGCCTGCTGGGCCTCGGCTTCGCTTGGCCTTGGAGCAGCCTGGTGGAAACCGGCAGCCTTGCCGCCGCGCTTGGCCTTGGCGCCGTCGTCGGCCTCGCCTGGACCGTGCTGTGGCGGCAGTGGACGTTGTTCGCCTTCGCCGCACGGCAGGGCGGCGGGCTGGCTGCGCTCGCGGCTGCGGTGCCCGGCACCTGGTCGCTGCGGCGCGGCCTGGCGCTGGCCTTCGCCGTGCTCGTCGCCGCCATCGGCGCTTGGCTGCTGGTGTGGCCGCCGCCGCGGCTGGTCTCGCCGTGGTGGCTCGCCGTGCCGTACGCGAT
>JBOFQO010000219.1:0-8832 GCA_051660925.1 Silanimonas sp.
TCGCCGCTGGTGCTCGGGTTGTTTGGCAGCGGTCGCCCACCGAGGCCGCCGCGCTCGCGCCGCAGGTTGCCGCCCCACTGCGAGGCGCCCGGCGCGCGCGTCAGCGCGTTCTCGTTCGCGGAGCCGAAGGTGTAGCCGCCGCGTCCGCCGCCCGGAGAATTCGTCGTGGCCGTCAGCGTGCCGTCGATGTTCCAGGCGGCGGCCCACGCCGGATTGCTGTTGTCGGGCACGCCCTGCCCGCTCCAGCCGACAGTGCTGCCACCGTTGGCGCCGCCGCCGCCACCGCCGTTGTGCGCGTTGCCGCCGCCGCCGCCGTTCGCCGGCGCGCCGCGGCCGTAGCGGCCGGCCGCCGCGGTGTCGTAGGTGGCTTGGAAGCCCGCGATGCCCTCGCCCTTCTCGCCGCCGTCGCCCGTCGCCGTACCTCGGTACAAAGTGACGTCGGTGCCTGCGTCGGTCGTGACGTTGTCGAGAACGCCACCGCGGAAGCCGAGGCCGTCCGCATGCACCGCGCCGCTGATCGTCGCGGTGCCGTCCACGATGGCGGCGACCACGCCGCCGGTGCTGCCGTTCCACGCCTGCGGGACCACCGAGGCACCGGCGTTGACGGTCAGGCTGGCGTACTGCGGCACGCGGACCACCTGCGCGCCAGAGGAATACGCGAAGCGCAGCGGCGCGGTGCCGCAGGCGGTGCCGAGCGTGATCGTCGTGCCGCTGACCGCCGCCACGCTGACGAACTCGTAGCGACCGGCATTGCCCAGCGTGGTGACCGCGCCATACGACGCCGTGTTCGCGCTGCTGATCGTCGCGCCTTGCGCCTGGTAGACCAGCAGCACGTCGCCGACGGTGATGCCTGCGCTGCTCGCGACGGTCATCGTGCTGTCACCGGAAGCGGCGGCCGATGTCAGCGTGGTGTAGGTGTTGATCACCGTGTTGGCCGCAGAGACGACCACGGCGCCGTCCTTGCCGATCTGGCGCGCCTGCGGCGTGCCCGTCCCAGCCAGCGCGGTGACGATTGCGCAGCAGATTGCCGTCCGCATCCGCATCATAGGACGGTGCAGCTGAGGGTGAAGGCCAGAGATCCGGCGGCGGGCAGGGTGGGTATCACCGCGCCCGCGCCTTGAAGGGCGCTCACCAGCGCTGCTCCGGTCTGGGGAGGACAGCTTGCTCCACCGCTGGCAGTGCAGCTGGCGGTAGCGCAGGCGAGGCCCGCGAAGATGTCGTTGACCACCGCGCTGTTGGCTGGAGCGGGGCCGAGGTTTTCGACACGAATGGTGTACACCGTCGCCGTACCTCCAGTGACGCTGTCTGCCGGCAGATCCACGTCACCATTCTGGCCCGGCGTGTTGGTCTTCGTGATGCGCAAGTCGGCCTGGGGAGGAGTAACGCAGCTGGCGCCATCGGTTGCGGAGCCGCCCGAAGTTCCGGTGATAGACACCGGGCTACCCACCGTCAGGGGGCCGGGGAAACCGGCTCCGCTGGTGAAGGCGACCCGGCGCAACTGGCCTCCGCCGTTCTCGTAGACGAAGAACTCCCCAGCGGTGTTGAAGAAAGCACTTCCGACGCCCCCGACCGACGACGGCAGGGTCGCGGTCGTGACAACGGCCGTGGCTCCGGACACCGCCGGAGCTGGAAGCACGATCTGCGCCAACAGGTTGCCCGTTGCAGCGTACAGATTGCCGTCCGGACCGAAAGCCATGTCACCCACGTTGGCCAATGCGCTTGAGAGCGGAAAGACCGCGGCTACCGTGATAGCCCCCGTTCCAGCAGGGATGGTGTCGACCCGATAGATGGCCGCGGGCACGATGCCGGCGCCGCCTTGGCCAGCAAAGTAAAAGCGTCCCTGCGCATCGAACGTGCCTGCGGTCGAGAGGAACGACGTGGTGATGGCGGGCGATTGCGCGCCCGTAGTGGCAATGGCGCCGACCAGTGCCGATGTGGTCTGGCCGATCCGGTACAGCTGCGGTTGGCCGGTCGTCGCACTCAAGGAATAAATGAAGCCGTCCTGCTCGCGCAGACCGGCTGCATTGAGCCCCGGACTGGTAGTAGCGCCCCAGACATTGACGGCGGTGCCGCCGGTTCCAAGGACACTGGCCGGAAAGCGGAACAGTGACGCGTTGCTGCCGGCGGCGCGCACCAGATACAGATCGCTGTTGCATGCGAAAGGCGCGCCCTGAGCTGACGCCGCGAGCGGCACGATCGCAAACATGCAAAGCAGCATCGAAGTGAAAACGCGGAGCATGAAAACAAAGCCTCGGTTGTTAGGGACGGCGACCCTCGCGGCCGCCGTACTCGAAGTTCCAGCGCCGACGGTCAGTACCACCCCACGACGTTGAGGAACCACCCGCGGTGGTCGTAATCGAAATCGGTGAGGTCATCGCTGAAGTCGGTGAAGTTGTAGCCCGCACCGACGCGGAAGTGCTCACCAAGGTCGCGGTCCACGCCGAGCAAGGCGCCGCTGCGGTCACCGCCGTCCTCCACGCTGAGCCAGCGGTACTCCGCCAGGGCAGACCACTTGTCCGCGAAGGCGTAGCGCGCCTGGCCGGCCAGGAAGGTCGCGGCCGAATCGGCCCACTGCCCCTGCAGGCGATCAAAGCGCACCTCGCCCTCGCGACGCGCGAACTTGCCGGCGAACTCCCAGCGCGGGTTCGGCGTGTGGATGCCCTCGAAGGCCAGAACCTGGCTGCGCTGGTCGTAGAACGCAATGTTCTCACCCACCTGCGGCAGCGCCGACACGTCGTAGAGGAAGGTGTAGCGGCCGAGCAACGCCCAGCGCGTCGAATCGAACGGGCGCCAGGCGAAGCCGAAGTTGGCCTCGGTGAACTCCGCGCCCGCGCTTGCCAGCAGCTCGTCCTCGGTGCGCGAGTAGTTCAACCGCGCGGCGACGCGGAAGCTGTCGTTGAATCGGTGCGTGACCAGGTTGGTCGTCACCCACTGCGAGCGCCGCTCAAGGCCGCGATCCTCGCGCCGCTCGATGCGGCTGCTCCAGCGCGTGTCGTTCGAGGTGCGGCCGGCATTCACGCTGACAGCGCGGCGGTCAACGACGCCGACGCCACGGTCCAGCTCAGCCTGCTGCAGCGTAAAGCCCGCCGTCCAGCCCACGCCCGGAAAGAAGTCCATGCCGAAGGTGTGCGCGAGACCGGAGCCGTTCGGATCCTTCAGGTATTGGCTCTCATTGAACAGATTGGACTGGTTCGACAGCCGCCAGCGCTGGCCCAGCGTCCAGCCGGCGTTGCCTCGACTGTTGAACAGCGGATCGAACGGGCTGCGATCAGTGGAGTAGGTATAGGCACCGTAGAACGTGTGCTCCGGCGTCAGCCGGTACTCGGCGTCAATGCGCGCGGCGTCGCCGCGGTCGCCGCTGGTCAGCTCGGCACCGACGCTGGACAGCTCGCCGAACAGGTACTTCGCACCGACCGTGTACGCGTCGTTCTCCGCGTAGCGGCCGTCGTCGTCATCCAGCGTGATCTGCGCGATGCCATACAGTTCGAGCGCGCTGCCGAAGCGGTGGCGGTACTCCAGGGCAGCCAGCGTGCCGGCGCCATCACCGGCAAGGCGCTGCTCGTCGACGCGGCGGACTTCACCGGTCAGCGTGGCGATCTCGCCGATGCGCCATTCGCCGGCGACCTGGCTTTGCGTCAGCGACTCCGCGCCGCGCTCGGCGACGCTGTGTCGTGCGCGCAGGCTGAAGCCCTCGTGGAACCGGCCCAGCACCTCAGCGCCCGTTTCCTCCACGTCCGCTCCGGTGTCGAAGCGCCCAGTCGAGAAGCCGGCACCAACGTCTCGCCACCATGCCCCCGCCGACCAGTCCTGCTTGGTCCAACCGAGCTCGCGGAAGTTGGCCCGCGCCTCGACGGCGCGCGCCTCACCTTCGCGCCGACCCGTGGCGGCGTTGGTCTCGACGAAGCTCAGACCGCCGTTGTCGGAGAAGAAGATCGGTGCGCTGGTCGCTTCGCTCTGGCTCTGCTCGACTTTCAGGAACGTGCCGCGACCCGCCTGCAGCGTCAGGTCGACGCCCCGCAGTGCGTAATCGTCGCCAGCGCGGTTCTCGTCAATCCAGGTGGCGCCGAGTCCGACGTGTTCGCCGAACCAGTGCTTGCCGCGGAAGCCGGCCGTGATCTCGTCGGCGTCGAAGCCTGTTGGCACGTACTCGTAGTCGACGAGCAGTACCTGCGCGAAACCGTCGAGGGGCGTGTCGCGGGTGATCGTCGGCAAGTTCTCGCGGGTCACGCTCGCGAGCGGACGGGTCAGCGTGACGCGACCCTGGAACTCGTCGATCTCGTAGTCAGCGCCGCGCACCAGCGGAACGCTGGCCTCGACGCGGCCAGTGGTGCCGTCGCGGATCTCCAGCACCAAGCGTTCCGAGCCCGGCAGCACGTCGCCGTGCTTGAGGTAGTACAGGCTGCCGCCGGTGCCGAGGAACTCGCTGTGGCCGGGCGCGGTCTGTGCTTCCGACGCGAACAGCTTGAGCTCGCTGCCCGGCTCGCCCAGCGCGGTGGCACGACGCGAACGCCACGACAGCGCGCCGCCGTAAAGTGCGCGCGAATACTGGCCGTACTCGGTGCCGGTGATGCCCGTGGCGAAGTTGCCCCACAGCGCCTGGCTCTTGTCCCAGTCGACGCGGACGTAGAGCCGGCCCTGGGTGTCGACATCGCGGTAGGTCGTCGAGTCGTCACCGTAGACGGGGTAGTAGCGGTCGGGGTCGAGGCGGCGGAACACGTCCTGCGGATCGGCATCCCAGAAGCCGTTGAACAGCTCGGAAATCTCGCGCTCGCGCGTGTCGGCCTGCGCGGTGACGAGATACTTCCCCTTGATCTTGCCCTTGAGATAGAACGCGAGGCGGCCATCGACCACGAGGCTGTCGTCGAAGCGGTCATCGTTGCCGATCGGCTGCAGCGAGCCCGATGCGCTATTGCCAGACAGGGTCACGTCGGCGATCGCCACGGCGAACATGTAACGGCCGGTCACGTCGAGCTCAAGCGTGCGCGACAGCCGCTCGCCGCTCGGCGCGCCCAGTTCGACGTCGAAACGGTGCGTGCCAACCGGCACCAAGTATTCGGCGACCAGCGTGCCCTCAAGGTCGACGGGCTGGCTGCGGCCGTTGATGCTGACCGTGTAACCCTCGGCGATGTCGCGGCCCTGGATGCGAATGCGCGAGCCGTAGATCGGGATGTTCTGGCGGGCGAGCGCGCTCTGGCCGAACACGTTCTCGATCTGACTGCGCCGCTCCGCGTCGTCGGGATCGAGCGCGATGCCCTCGCGGCGCTCGACGGCACCGCGCAGCAGGTCCTGACCGCGTTGCGCTTCCTGCGGACTGACCAGCTGCAGGCGCTGCGGAAAGGTCTCGTCGAAGCTGCCGTCGGCGCCGAACGCGCGTACGAGGTACACCAGCTCGTCGCCGCGGCGCGCCTGGAAATCGGCGGGCAGCGCACCGTCCCACTCGGCTTCGCTGACCGCCGCCACCGGTAGCGGCACCGTCGCCAGCGGCTCAACCAGGTCGATGTCGCTCGCGCGAAACACCAGCACCTCGGCGCGCTCGATGAACGCCGGGTAGTTGTTGAAGCTGTAGAAGCGCACGGGCTCAACGATGCGGCGGCCGTCAAAAGCGACCAGCGATGGCGCCGACACACTGAACTGAGGCTGCCCGATCGCGGGATCCTCGGTGGCCCACAGCGTGCCGCCATCGGGCAGATCGATCGACCATTGGCCAACCGCGACCGCCTGACCGGACTCAAGCGCGTGAGTCCACTCGGACGCCTCGCGCGCGACATCGACCTCGACGCGGCGATCCGGCTGCAGCGCATCGGCCGCCGACGTGGCAGCGGTCGCCGGTTGGGACGTGCCGCGGGTGCGCACTTCGAACAGCACGCCCTCGTCGGACACGCAGCCGGTGTCGTCGCATTCCGGCGTTCCGGCGGATGTCGCCGGCTTGCGGGACGGCGCGTCCTGCGCGGCCAGTTGCAGCGAGGTCATGCCAGCCAGCAGACCGATCAGGGTGTAATCAAGCAGTTTCATGGTCATCGCGGCGCGCCTCACTGCCCATTCTTGCCGACAGGGGCTGCCGGATCCTCGTTGATGTCCACACGCAACCGCCCGCGCATGGCGGGTGGCAGCGCCGCAGCGATCGCCTCATGCACGGCCTTCGCACGGCGCAGGCCCAGGGCGATGTTGTGCGCTTCCGAGCCGCGCCGGTCGGCGTGGCCGGTCACGGCGACGCGGGTGATGCCCATGCCCTCGATGTACGCCGCGACGCGGCGCACCAGCGGCAGATACTCGGGCTTGATCTCGGCGCGGTCGGTGTCAAACAGCACGGTGCCCAGCTGCGGCCATGCCGCAACGGAGACCGCAGTGCTGTCGGCGTCGTCCGGGTTCGGGCGAACGCTGAAGCGCAGCTGCTCTAGGGCCTCAGGCGGCAACTCCGCGGCGATCGCCTCGCGCATCGCGATGGCTCGCTCGAAGGCCAGCAGCTCGGTGTTGCCCTCGGCACCGATCACGATCTCGCCTTCGCCGCGCTCGCGGGCGAGCCCAGCAATGGTCGCGATCGTGGGGCGATGCGCCTCACGCAGCTCGGCGCTGCCCGGCTCGAACAGCACGGTGCCCAACACCACTTCGGTCGACGTCTCGCCACCTTCGATGACCGTTGCCGGCATCTTGACGCCGAAGTCGAAGCGCACGGGCAAACCTGGCGTGACGCGGCGGACTAGCGGATTGTCGGTGGTGAACGTGCTGCCAGGCGGCAGCGTGGCCGGGTCGACCTTGAGGATGACATTCCGCCCGCGCTCAACGCGGCCACCCTCGACGCCCACCAAGCTGTAACGGCCGTAGGGGTCGGTCTCGACCAGCAGGCCCTCGACGCTGGCGATGCGCACGCCGGGGATGCCGCGCTCAGCAAGCGCAACGTTGCGGATCGTGTACTCGACCACATAACCGTCGGCGACGCGGGTAACGCGGCGCGTGGCTTCCGGCATCGCGGCGACCAGTCCCTCGGCGGCATCGCCGGCAGTCTCGATGCGCGTGCTGCCATCCGCGGCCATGCGCAGGGTCACGCCCTCGTCGCTGCTCAACGCAAAGTCGCTGGTGAAACGCGGCTCGCGCAGCGTCTGACGGATCACGATGGCGCGGCCCGGATCGGCCTCGGACTGCCGCGCGGGCATCGCGCCGATCGCGAGGCCGTGCAGCAGAGGCGCGCTGGCATCGGGCTCGGCGCGGAAGCCGTCGCCGCGATCGACCTCCGTCGAGCCCGGCACATAGGCGCCGGCGTCGAAACCGCCGCGCACCTGCACGTCGCCCAGCGCCGTGCGGTCCTGCCAGCCGTCGCCGTCGCGGTCGTGGAACACGGTGCCGACGATCAGCGATTCGTCGAAGGCCGGGTCGCCAACCATCTGCACGTCGGCACTGGCGGTGTTCGACACCGGCCGGCCGTTGTCCTGCAGGAACGCGGTGTTGGTGTGGATGCCCGCACCGACGCCCGCACCGACACGCAGGAAGTAGGTCACCTCGGCGCGCCCGCCGACCGCGATGTCGAGGCCGTCGACGCGCACCGGGAAGGTGCCGGCGAGGCGGCCGGTGTCGTCGCCGTCGTCGACGCGCAGCGAGCCATCGACGAAGCTGAAGCCGGCCGGCGGCGTGTCGACCAAGGTCCCGTCCACGACGTTCGTCGTGCCGACGTTCTGCATCGACACCGTGTAGCGGACGACGTCACCCGGGCGCACGTCGCGCGGCGTGGCGACCTTCGTCACGCGCACCTGCGCCGGGACCTCGGCAAGCGCGAACCGTGCGACGCCGCTGGCGCTGACCGTCTGCGTGCTGCCGAGCGCCGAGGCGGTGACGTTGACGACGTTCTCAAGCATCGGCCCAGCGGTCGCGACGTCGAGCGCGGTCACGGTGTAGGTGTAGCGCGTGCAGGTCGCGGTCGCACCAGGTGCCAGCACCGTCGGTGTGCAGACGAGGCGCGTCGCCGGGCGGTTTTCGAGGCTGTCGAGCACGTCCGTCAGCGTCAGCGTGACGTTGCCGCTGTTGGTGATGGTCACCTCATAGGCAATGACGTCGCCCTCGTCCGCCATACCGGGCATGCCGGTGTCGACCGACAGCGCGCCAGTCTTGACGGTGCGCAGGGCTGGCGAGCGGACGATCGGCGTCGTCGTCGTGTCCGGCGCGGAGACCAGCACCGGGCCGGCCGGCGTCGTAGCGCTGGCGGTCGCGGTGTTGTTGACCACGCCAGCATTGACGTCGGCCTGGGTCAGCGTGCGGGTGCCGGTGCACGTGGTGCTCGCCGCGGGCGCCAGCGTCGTCACCGGGCAGGCGGCCGGCGCGTCGAGGATCGGGTCGTTGACGACCACGCCCGTCAACGTCACGTTGCCGGTGTTGGTGACAACGAAGCGATAGGCGATCGTGCTGCCCGCGGTGTTGCCCGACGGCGCGGCTGCGATCTTGTCGATCGTGAGCCCGGCCTGTGTGGCGATGACGATCGTCAGCGTCGCCGTGTCGCAGGTCGGCGGCGCGGTCGCGGGCGAGATGCAGACGGTGTACGGGTACGCGTAAGTGCCCGGCGTCGTGCCCGGCGCCACGGTGATCGTGCCGTCGGCGTTCATCGTGATCGAACCCGCCGCCGGCGACGGGGCCGTGCCCGGCGTCAGCGTGGCGTTCGCGCCGGGGCCACTCAGCACGAGCGGCTGACCATTGACGGTGTCGTTGATGACGACGCTCGGCGTGGTGCCGCCGGTGCCGGGTACGGTGACCGGGCCGTCGTCAACGGCATCGATGGACACGCGGACCACCACCGTCGCGATGGCGGTGTCGCAGGTCTCGGGGGTCGTCGCCGGCGACAGGCAGATC
>JBOFQO010000220.1:0-2600 GCA_051660925.1 Silanimonas sp.
CCACTGCAGCGCCAGGCCTTCGACGCCGTGCTGCTCGGCATGGGGGCTGATGCGCACTTCGCCTCGCTGTTCCCGCAGGTGACGCCGCCCTCCGCGCTGGACGCCGGCGACGGTGCGCCGCTGGTCGGGATCACGCCCGACCCGCTGCCGCCGGAAGCGCCGTTCCCGCGCGTCTCGCTGACGCTGTCGCGCCTCGTCGCGGCGCGTACCCTGATGCTGATGATCACCGGCGAGACCAAGCGTCGCGTGCTCGTCGAGGCGCGCGAGCGCGCCGTCGTCGACGCGCCGATCCACGCCCTGCTGGCCGCCGCCCCGGATCTCGCGATCCACTGGAGCCCCTGATGTCGCTGCACCCCGTCGTCGAACGCGTCACCGAACGGATCCGCGAGCGCAGCGCGCCGACGCGCGGCGCCTACCTCGAACGCATCGAGGCCGCGCGCGCGAAAGGCACCGCCCGCGCGCGCCTGTCCTGCGGCAACCTCGCGCACGGCTTCGCCGCCGCCGGCGACGACAAGGACGCGCTGAAGCTGCAGGTGAAGCCCAACCTCGGCATCGTCACCGCGTACAACGACATGCTGTCGGCGCACCAGCCGTTCGCGACCTACCCCGAGCTGATCAAGATGGCCGCGCGGAACGCCGGCGGCACCGCGCAAGTGGCCGGCGGCGTGCCGGCGATGTGCGACGGCGTCACCCAGGGCCGCACCGGCATGGAGCTCTCCCTGTGGTCGCGCGACACCATCGCGCAGGCCACGGCCGTGGCGCTCTCGCACGACATGTTCGACGCCGCGCTGATGCTCGGCGTCTGCGACAAGATCGTGCCCGGCATGGTGATGGGCGCGCTGGCCTTCGGGCACCTGCCGGTGATCTTTGTTCCTGCGGGTCCCATGCCGTCAGGCCTGCCGAACAAGGAAAAGGCCGCGGTGCGGCAGCGCTACGCGGAAGGAAAAGCCACGCGCGACGAGCTGCTGGCGGCGGAATCGGCGAGTTACCACTCGGCCGGCACCTGCACCTTCTACGGCACGGCGAATTCCAACCAGATGCTGATGGAAGTGATGGGCCTGCACCTGCCGGGCTCGGCCTTCGTCAATCCGGGCACCACGCTGCGCGACGCGCTGACCGTCGCCGCCGCCGAGCAGGCGCTGCGCGTCACTGCGCTGGGTGACGACTGGCGTCCGATCGGCCACACCGTCAACGAAAAGGCCATCGTCAACGCGATGGTCGGCCTCGCGGCGACCGGCGGTTCGACCAACCACGTGATCCACCTCGTCGCGATGGCGCGCGCCGCCGGCCTGCGCATCACCTGGGACGATCTCGACGAGCTTTCGCGCGCGACGCCGCTGATGGCGCGCGTGTACCCGAACGGCTCGGCCGACGTGAACCACTTCCACGCCGCCGGCGGCTTGGGCTTCGTGATCCGCGAGCTGCTCGATGCCGGCCTGCTGCACGGTGACCTGAAGTGCGTGCACGGCGGCGACCTGCGCCGGCAGTCGATGGAGCCGCACCTTGAGGGCCTGAAGCTGGTCTGGCGTGATCCGCCGCCGGCCAGCGGCGACGCCAACGTGCTGCGCCCGGCCACCGAGCCCTTCGATTCGGAAGGCGGCCTGCGCCTCGTCACCGGCCGCCTTGGCCGCGCCGTGGTGAAGATCTCCGCCGTCGCGCCGGAACACCGCCGCATCACCGCGCCGGCCAAGGTCTTCGACGACCAGGACGACCTGATCACCGCCTTCAAGGCCGGCCAGCTCGACGGCGATTTCGTCGCGGTGATCCGCCGCCAGGGCCCGAAGGCCAACGGCATGCCCGAGCTGCACAAGCTCACGCCGACGCTCGGCCTGCTGCAGGACCGCGGCCAGCGCGTCGCCCTGCTCACCGACGGCCGCATGAGCGGCGCCTCCGGCAAGGTGCTGGCGGCGATCCACCTGGTGCCGGAAGCGGTGGCTGGCGGCGCGATTGCGAAGATCCGCGATGGCGATCTCGTGACCATCGACGCCGAGGCCTCGACGCTCGACGTGGCAGTGCCCGAGGCCGAATGGGCCGCGCGCGCGAACGCGCCGATGGACGTCTCCGGCAACCAGTTCGGCGTGGGCCGCGAGCTGTTTGCGGTGTTCCGCGCCCACGTCGATTCGGCCGAAGACGGCGCCTGCGCGCTGTTCGCGGGGACCGGGCTGTGAGTGCGGCGATGCCCCAAGCATCGCCGGTGCCGGTGCCGGCGCTGCGCCAGCCTGCGCTGATCGCCGACATCGGTGGCACCAACGCCCGCTTCGCGCTAACCGACCTCGCTTCGGAGCGGCCCGACATGCACGCCGTGCAGGCCCTGCCCTGCTGCGAGTTCGCCAGCCTGCAACACGCCGCCGAGGCCTACCTGGCCGGCGTCGGCGTGCAGCCCACGCAGGCGTCGATCGCCGTGGCCTGCCCCGTCGACGGCGACGCCATCCGCCTCACCAACCGCGCCTGGGCCTTCTCGCGCCGCGAGCTGCAGGGCGTGCTCGGCTTCGAGCGCTTCGAGGTCATCAACGATTTCGGCGCCGTCGCGTGGTCGGTGCCGGCGCTGTCGGCGTCCGACGTCGTCAGCCTGCACGGCGAGGCGGCGCTGCCCACGCGCG
>JBOFQO010000221.1:0-2310 GCA_051660925.1 Silanimonas sp.
GCGGTGGCGGAAGGGCTCGCGCTGGAGGAAGGCGCAGCGGTGCTGCGCGCAATAGGCGTCGAGCACGCGCTGCTGAACCTCGGCGGCGACGTGCTCGCGCTCGGCGACAACGACGGCGCACCGTGGCGCGTCGGGCTCGACGACGGCGAGGGCGGCGTGCTCGGTGGCGTCGAATTGCGCGACGGCGAGGCCTTCATGAGTTCGGGTCGCTACGTGAAGTACCGCGAAGCGCCGGACGGCGAGCGCTGGCCGCATGTGCTCGACCCGCGCAGCGGGCGCCCCGCGACCGGCGCGCGCCTGAGCGCGGTGCTGCATCCCGACCCGGTGCACGCCGACGCCGCCGCCACCGCCCTGCTCGCCGCCGGGCCCGAGGGCTTTGAGCGCCTCGTCCGCGGCCTGCGCTTGGGCTGTGCCTTGCTGGTCGACGCCGAGGGCCGCGCGTGGATCACTTCGGGAATGGCTCTGCGCTTCGAGTGGCAGCAGGCGTTGCCGGAAGCCGCACGCCTCGACGCCGGCGGCAGCTGCGGAACGCGCTGAGCGCGCCCGCCTCGCCGCGTGAAGCCCGCCGCCGCGCGCCTGCGGCACAATCGGTGCATCGACTCCCCGTGACGCCGCCGCCATGTCCAGCCTGTACGCCGAGCACCTTGCCACCCTGACGCAACGCGCCGATGCCGCGCTGGCCAAGGCCGGCTTCGACCACCTCGTCATCGCCTCGGGCGTCGAGAAGTACCAGTTTCTCGACGACCGTCCCTACCCGTTCAAGCCGAGCCCGCAGTTCAAGGCGTGGGCGCCGCTGCTGCATCACCCGCACAGCTGGATCGCCTACACGCCCGGCGCGAAGCCCGTACTCGTCTACTACCAGCCCGACGACTACTGGCACGTGCCGCCAGCGCCGCCCGAGGGCTTCTGGGTCGAGCACTTCGACATCCGCATCATCCGCGAGCCGCACGAGGCCGCCACGCACCTGCCGAAGGGTCGCGTGGCCGTGATCGGCGAAGCAGACGCCGCACTCGAGGGCGTGGTGCCGAACAACCCGAAGGCGCTGCTCGACCATCTCCACTACCACCGCGGCTACAAGACGCCGTACGAGCTGGAGCGCATGCGCCGCGCGCAGCGCAAGGCGGTGAAGGGCCACCGCGCCGCCGAGGCCGCGTTCCGCGAAGGCCGCTCGGAACTCGAGATCCATCGCGCGTACCTCGAAGCCACGGGGCATTCCGACCTCGACCTGCCGTACACCAACATCATCGGCCTGAACGCGCACGCCGCGGTGCTGCACTACCAGTACCAGTCACCGGAGCGGCCGTCGAAGCCGCTGAGCTTCCTGATCGACGCCGGCGCGGAAGTGGACGGCTACGCCAGCGACATCACCCGCACCTACGCCGCGCACGAGGGCGAATTCGCCGACCTGATCGAAGCCGTGAACGACGAGCAGCAGGCGCTGTGCCACCTCGTGCGCAAGGGCAAGGACTATCGCGACCTGCACCTCGAATGCCACCTGCGCTTGGGCAGCGTGCTGCGCAACGCCGGCCTCGTCGACATGGACCCGGGCAGCATGGTGGCCGAAGGCGTCACCGGCGTGTTCTTCCCGCATGGCCTCGGTCATCCCATCGGCCTGCAGGTGCATGACGTCGCCGGCCGCCACGACGAAGCCGGCAACGAGATCCCGCGTCCGCAGGGCCACCCGTACCTGCGCACCACGCGCACGCTCGGCCCCGGCATGGTCGTCACCATCGAGCCCGGCCTTTACTTCATCCCGACCCTGCTCGCGAAGCTGAAAACCGGCCCGAACGCGAAGGCCGTGGACTGGGACAAGGTCGAGGCGCTGACGCCCTACGGCGGCATCCGGATCGAAGACGAAGTGGTGTGCACCGAGGGTGCGCCGGAGAACATCACGCGCGAGGCGTTTGCGGAGGGGTGAACGACCTTTCGGGACTCACGGGCGCCATTGCATGGGCAAGGGCCCTCCGCAACAGGATCGGGCCGACGTAACGGCGATGCACGGTGGCAATGAGCGCCATGTAAAGACGTCCGAAGGCATTTCGTGGAGCGACGCGGCTGCCGAGCACCACGTCCATGTGGCCGTCCAGATGGCGTTTGACGCCCACCACGCTGCGGAAGCGCAAGTGGCGGTCGTCGGCACCGAGCAGCACCTCCGCGCGCCGTCCATCCGCCGACACGCGCTGCCCCAACACCGGGAAAACACCGGCGAATCGCTCACGCGGGCATTCGTTCAGCAACGATGACACCGGGCATCCCAGCGGCGAGCGACGCAGGCCAAGCGGCATCACCAAAGCATTGCGCAGGCGCATG
>JBOFQO010000222.1:0-17787 GCA_051660925.1 Silanimonas sp.
AGCTGGCGTCCCCACGGGGATTCGAACCCCGGTCGCCTCCGTGAAAGGGAGGTGTCCTAGGCCTCTAGACGATGGGGACGTTTAGAGGGTTCAACGAAGAAGTGGTGGAGCTAATCGGGATCGAACCGATGACCTCTACAATGCCATTGTAGCGCTCTCCCAGCTGAGCTATAGCCCCACCGATTCAGGAGAGGCGCGCATCATATTCAGCCGTGCCGGGCCCGTCAAGCGCCTGTCATCGAGACATTCGCTTCAACGTCATCTTCGGCCTGCCGCTGCAGTGTGGAATGCGCGTGCCCGAGGCTCTCAAGGTAGGACAGCCATTTGCTCAGGAAGCTGTTCATGCGCAGTCGGTGGCCCATCATCACCTGAGGTGAGGGGCGCATCCCGAGCACGTCTTGCCAATGCCGCCCGACGTAGCAGTGGGTCGCTTCGGCCTGGCGCGAATCGAGGTAGGCGCGGAGCACCGCCGAGGGATCCGGCATGCCGGTGACAGGGTCCGTCATCGCGTAGGACAGGCGCAGCTCGACCGTATGCGCGTGGCGGGCGAGCAGCTCAACGTGCACGTCGAGACCGTCGCCGACCCGCGACACGTGGCGGCCGACAGGCGCGTTCTTCAGGTCGATGAGGCGGGCGATGCGCTCGAAATTCTCGCCATACAGCCCCATCAGCCAAGCGAAGCGGCCGATGGCGGGGTACGGGATCTCGGTGCGGTTCTGGCGCATAACTCGAATGTAGAGGTGCCCCGCCCCGCCTTCAACCGTCAGAAGTGACTGCGTTGGAAGCCGAACTGGGCCACGATCTTCGAAGCGATCTCCTCGATTGACGTATGCGTGGTGCTGAGCACTGGGATCTGCTCGCGCTTGAACATGCCTTCCGCGATCGACACTTCGCGCTTGCACACCTCCAGCGCTGCGTAACGCGAGCCCGGCTTGCGCTCCTCTCGGATCTTCTGCAAGCGTTGCGGATCGATGGTCAGGCCGAACAGCTTGCGGCGATGCCGGCGCAGCTTCTCCGGCAGGCGGTCGGCATCGAGGTCGTCCGGCGTCAGTGGGTAGTTCGCGGCGCGCAGGCTGTAGTGCAGCGCGAGGTAGAGGCAGGTCGGGGTCTTGCCCGAACGCGAGACACCGACCAACAGCACGTCGGCCTCGTCGTAGTCGAGGTCGGTGCCGTCGTCATGGGTCAGGGCGAAGTTCGTGGCATCCATGCGGCGTTCATAGGCGTCGAAATCGATCAGCGCATGCGCCTGGCCGACCTTCGGCTGGCGCGGCTGGCCGAGCTCAGCTTCCAGCGGCGCCATGAAGGGCGCAAACACGTCGAGGATCAGGGCATCGCTCTCGGCGAGCGCTCGCGTCAGCTGCGGATCGACGATGGTGTTGATCAGGATGGGCCGCGCGCCGTGCCGCACGCCGCCGTGGCGGATCGTCTCCACCGCCTGACGAACCTTCTCGAGCGTGTCGACGAAGGGCAGCCGCTGTCGCTCGAAGGCTTGACCAGCGAACTGGGTCAGCAGGCTGTTGCCGATGGTCTCGGCGGTGATGCCGGTGCCGTCGGAGACGAAGTACACGGGGCGAACGGGCATGCGCGAGGCCATCCGGAGCGGAGTCGCCGCCGATTCTGCGTCGAAATCGCCGGGAAATCGCCATCGCCGAAAATCAAGCTTGTCCGGGGACGGCCGGGCCCGGAAAATAGGCGTTTCCCCTCGCGGTGTGCCGGAGCTGCCTTGAACGCCCACGTCCTTTGGCTGAACGACCTTCGTCTGACCGATCTGCCGCAGGTGGGGGGCAAGAATGCCTCCCTCGGCGAGATGATCGGCAACCTTGCCCAGCTCGGCGTCTCGGTGCCCGGGGGCTTCGCGACCACGGCGGAGGCCTTCCGCCAGTTCATCGCCGAGAACACGCTGCACGACCGCATCTACACGAAGCTCGGCACGCTGGACGTCGAGGACGTCGACGCGCTCGGCAAGGCCGGTGCCGAGATCCGCAGCTGGGTCATCGACGCGCCGCTGCCGAAGGCCCTCGACGCCGCCATCCGCGACGCGTACGCACGCATGTGCCGCGAGGCCGGTGCCGCCGAGATCTCGGTGGCCGTCCGCTCCTCGGCCACCGCCGAAGACCTGCCGGACGCCAGCTTCGCTGGCCAGCAGGAGACGTTCCTCAACGTGACCGGCGCCGACGACGTCGTGCGCAAGGTCAAGGAAGTCTTCGCCTCGCTCTACAACGACCGCGCGATCGCCTACCGCGTGCACCACGGGTTCAAGCACGAGGACGTGTTCCTGTCAGCCGGCGTGCAGCTGATGGTGCGCTCCGACCTCGGTGCCTCCGGCGTGCTGTTCACGCTGGACACCGAGTCCGGCTTCCGCGACGTGGTGTTCGTCACTTCAAGCTACGGCCTCGGCGAAAATGTGGTTCAGGGCGCCGTGAATCCGGACGAGTTCTACGCCTACAAGCCGAACCTGCTCGCCGGCCGGCCGTCGATCCTGCGCCGCACGCTCGGCAGCAAGCAGATCCGCATGGTCTATTCGAACGCGCCGGGTGAGCGCGTGCGCAACGAGGACACGCCGGCCGAGCTGCGCAACCGCTTCTCGCTGTCCGACCATGATGTCGAGGAGCTGTCGCGGCAGGCGCTGGTCATCGAGAAGCACTACGGCCGCCCGATGGACGTCGAGTGGGCGAAGGACGGCATCACCGGCAAGCTCTACATCGTGCAGGCGCGCCCGGAGACGGTGAAGTCGCGCGCCCGCGCCACCCAGGTCGAGCGCTTCCGCCTGCAGCAGCGTGGTGAGGTGATCGCGCAGGGCCGCGCCATTGGGCAGAAGATCGGCACCGGCGTGGCGCGCGTGATCCGCAGCGTCGCCGAGATGAACCGCGTGCAGCCCGGCGACGTGCTGATCGCCGACATGACCGACCCCGACTGGGAGCCGGTGATGAAGCGCGCGGCGGCCATCGTCACCAACCGCGGCGGCCGCACGTGCCATGCGGCGATCATCGCCCGCGAGCTCGGCGTGCCTGCTGTGGTCGGCACCGGCGACGCGCTGAGGGTGATTCCGGACGGCACACCGGTGACGGTGAGCTGCGCTGAGGGCGACACCGGCTTCATCTACGCCGGTCAGCTGCCCTTCGAGCGCGTGGTGGCCGACCTCGACAAGATGCCGCCGGCCCCGCTGAAGATCATGATGAACGTGGGCAACCCGGAGCGCGCCTTCGACTTCGCGCAGCTGCCGCATCAGGGCATTGGCCTGGCGCGCCTCGAGTTCATCATCGCCCGGCAGATCGGCGTGCACCCGCGCGCCCTGCTGGAGTACGAGAAGCAGCCAGCCAACATCCGCGCGCAGATCGACCCGCTGATCGCCGGCTATCCCGATCCGGTGAGCTTCTACGTCGAACGCCTCGCCGAAGGCATCGCCACGCTGACGGCCGCCTTCGCCCCGCATCCCGTCATCGTGCGCCTGTCCGACTTCAAGTCGAACGAGTACGCCAACCTGATTGCGGGTGCGGCCTACGAGCCGCACGAAGAAAACCCGATGATCGGGTTCCGCGGCGCCTCGCGCTACATCCACCCGGACTTCAAGGACTGCTTCGCGCTCGAGTGTCGCGCGGTGCGCAAAGTCCGCGACGAGATGGGCCTGAAGAACCTGTGGGTGATGATCCCCTTCGTGCGCACACTGGAGGAAGGCCAGGCCGTCATCAACACGCTGGAAGCCAACGGCCTCGTGCAGGGCAGCCGCTCGAACAACCCGGATGGCCTGAAGGTCATCATGATGTGCGAAGTGCCGTCGAACGCGCTGCTGGCCGACGAGTTCCTCGAGATCTTCGACGGCTTCTCGATCGGCTCGAACGACCTGACGCAGCTGACGCTCGGCCTCGACCGCGATTCGGGCATCGTCGCCAACCTCTTCGACGAGCGGAACCCGGCGGTCAAGAAGATGCTGTCGATGGCGATCTCCGCCGCGCGCGCCAAGGGCAAGTACGTCGGCATCTGCGGCCAGGGCCCGAGCGACCACCCCGACCTTGCCGAGTGGCTGATGGACCAGGGCATCGAGTCGGTGTCACTTAACCCCGACACCGTCGTCGACACTTGGCTGCGCTTGGCCCGGCACAAGAAGGCCTGAGTCCGATGGCTGCGCCTGCACCGAGCCCGACACCAGAGCCCGCGCTTCCGACATTGCCGACCACGCCGGCGGATGCGGTGGGGTTGGTCGCGCAGCTGCAGGCGAGCATCGAGAACGCCGACTGGTCGGCCCTGCTGGCGTCCTGGGGTCTGAAGCTGCTGTCGGTCGCGGTTGTCCTCGTCGTCGGCGTTTGGGCGGCGCGCAAGCTCAGCCAAGGCTTGGCCCGCGTCCTCGAGCGTTCGAACGCCGACCCGATCCTGGTCGGCTTCCTGCGCAACATCGCGTACTTCGGCCTGCTCGTCGTCGTGCTGATCGCCGCGCTGGCGCAGGCTGGGGTGAACCCGGCCTCGCTGCTGGCCGTGCTCGGCGCGGCCGGCCTCGCGATCGCGCTGGCGCTGAAGGACTCGCTGTCGAACTTCGCCTCCGGCGTCATGCTGATCCTGCTGCGGCCGTTCAAGGCTGGCGACTACGTGCAGATCGCCGGACTGGAAGGCACCATCGAGCAGGTGCGCGTGTTCCAGACGCAGATGCGCACCATCGACAACCGAGTGATCGTGCTTCCCAACAGCCAGATCACCACAGCGCCAATCATCAATTTCACCGCGCGTCCAACGCGTCGCGTCGATCTCGTCATTGGCGTGGGCTACGACGACGATCTCGGCGATGCCCGCGCGGCGCTGCTGCACGTGGCCGACGGCAACGAACGCGTGCTGAAGGAACCCGCCGCCGACGTGCTCGTGACTGGCCTCGCCGAAAGCAGCGTGCAGCTCACGCTGCGGGCCTGGGTGTCGACGGCGGACGTGCTCGCGGCCAAGAGCGAGCTGCTGGAGGGAATCCACCGAGAGATCCGCGGCCGCGGCCTGTCCATCCCCTACCCGCAGCGCGACCTGCACGTGTACCACCACGGCGCCGCGCCGGCGGGCGCCGCTGGAACGGCGCGCGACTTGGTCGACGACGGCGACCGCTGAAGCGAGGCGCCAGACGGCGCCTCAGTGCTCCACGCGATTCCGTCCAGCGCGCTTGGCGGCGTACAGGCGCTCGTCGGCGCGGTAGATCATGCGCTCGTGATGGGTGAAGCCGGTTCGACTCGCAAGGCCGATGCTGGCTGACACCTTCGCTCCGGGCGCGAAAGCCGTGGTGTCAATGGCCTCGATGCGGCGCCGGATGCGCTCCGCCGTGTCCGTGGCCTGCTCAAGCGTGGCGTCGACGAACAGCAGGGCGAACTCCTCGCCGCCCCAGCGCGCCAGGTTGTGGCTGCCGCCCATTACCTCGACCATCACCCGCGCGACGACCTGCAGCAGCTCGTCGCCGGCGGCGTGCGAGAAGTTGTCGTTGATGTCCTTGAAGTGGTCGAGGTCGAGCACCGCCAGGCAGAGCGGCTTGCCGTCGCGCTGCGCCTCCGCAAAGCAGTCGGCGAGGCGCTCCTCCATGTGGCGGCGATTCGGTAGCCCGGTCAGCGCATCGGTGCGCGCCTGCAGTTCGTAGGCGCTGCTCTGCTCGCGCACGGTTTCGGCAAGCCGTTCAAGCTCGGTGTTCTGCAGCGTCAGCGCCTGCGTGCGCTCGTCGACCAATCGGCTCAGCTCGCGCTCGCGCTGCTGCAGTGCGTCGACTCGCAGGGCGTACGCCCAGTACAGCCCGAGGGCGAGCAGCAGGCCGGCGAGTACGAGGAACAGCGGCTGCTCCCAAAAGCGCGGTTGCACCTCGACGTCAATGGCGACGACGTCGCTGCTCGTGCCGCTGCCGCGCGTCTCGGCGCTGACCTCGAAGCGGTACTTGCCCGGCGGCAGGCGGTTGAAGCGCGCGGAACGCACCGCACCGCTGTCGGTCCAGCCCTCGTCGAGGCCTGCCATGCGATAGCGATATCGGATCTGCTCGGGCATCCGGTAGCTGAGGCTGGCGAAGTCGATCTCGAGCCGGCTGTCCGACGGGCTGAGCACGAGGCGTCCACCGGCGTCGCGCCGCTGAGCATCGACGCGCACGCTTTCGATGATCACCGGCGGTGGCGGGCGCTGGTAGCGCGCGAGCTGATCCGGCTGCACGACGCTGACCCCCCGCGCGGTGGCGATCCACAGGCTGCCGTCGTCGGCGCGAATCGCCGCGGGCCCCGCACCGCCGTTGCACTGCGCGCTCGCCAGGCCATCAGCTTCCGCGAAGCTCAAGGCGTCGAGCCGCTCGCGCTTGCCGTCCAGCACTTCCTCAAGTTGTTGGCGCTGTACCTGCAGGACGCCACGGTTCGACGTCAACCAGAAGTTGCCGTAGCCGTCCTCGACCACCTGGAACAGCGTCGCAACGGGAAGGCCGTGCTTCACGCCGACGCCGCCCAGCGCGTCGCCCTTCATGCGCAGCACGCCGCGGTCGGTGGCAAGCCAAAGGTTGCCCTCACCGTCCTCATGGATGCCAAACACGTCTTGCGCATCGAACCACTGGCGGATCGGAATGTCGCGGAAGCCCTCGTTCTCGCGCACCGCGAGGCCGTTGGACGTGCCAACCCACAGCCGCCCGTCGCGGGCCTCGTGTAGCGCCACGACGAAGTTGCGCGGCAGGCCGTCGCGCTCGTCGAAGCGGTCGATGCGGCCGTCGGCGCGGCGCCGAAACAGGCCGGAGCTGGTGCCGATCCAGAGTTCGCCATTGGTGGTCTCGACGATGGCCCGCACCTGCGGCCCGAGCAAGCCATCCTCGGCGCCGAGGTGGTTGACGACGACGCCGTCGCGAAGCTGGTACAGCCCCAGCGAATACATGCCGACCCAGACGCTGCCGTCGCGGCCGCGCGCCAGGCTCAGTACGGCCTCGTTGCCGATGCCGCCCTCGTCCCGAGACACCGGCTCGATGCGGCCTTCAATCCAGCGGTCGAGTCCGCCGCTGCTGCCGATCAGCACGCTGCCGTCGGGCAGCTGCAGCACCGAGCGCACATAGTTGTCGGCGAGGCCCTGGTACGTGTCGAAGCTGCCGAATGGCGTGTCGGCGAAGCGCAGCAGGCCGGCATTCGTCCCCACCCAGATCGACCCTTCGCGGTCGACGAACAGCGCCGGGACGCGGTTGTTGGGCAGGCCGCCAGCACGGCTGAAGCGCTCGAGGCCCTTCACCGTCGCGCGGAAGACGCCGCGGTTTACGGTGCCGGCGATCAGCCCGCCCTGCGGGTCGATGGCGAGGCTCGGCACGGCGTCGTCGGGGAAGCCAGCCTCGTGCTCGCGGAACTCGCCGTTGCTGCCGCGCCAGACACCGTGGTGCGTGCCGATGAAGATGCCGCCGTCCGGGGCCGCGAGGATCGCGTAGACCGCACCGACGGGCATGCCGTCCGCCGGTCCGAACGCCTGGACGCGACCGTCCTCGATGCGGACGAGCCCTTCCGTGCTTCCGGCCCAGACGACGTCGTTGGTGTCGATCATCAGCGCGAACATCTGCCCCGACGGCAGGCCCTCGGCCGGGCCGAAACGCGTCGCCGTGCCGTCGCGGTCGATGCGCACCAGACCCTGGCTTTCGTGCGCCACCCACAGCCGCCCCTGCGCGTCGAACTCGGCGCGCATGGTTTCCTCCTGCGCGAGCCCTTCAGCGACCCCAACGCGCCGCCATTCGCCGTTCTCGCGGATCATCACGCCGCCGCGCGAGGTCGCCACAACGAGCTTGCCGGGAACGCGGGCCGAAATGCCGCGGATGCCCTGGTCGGTGAAGGCCTCGACGTTCTGCGGCCCGAACAGTGTGAAGTCCTGGCCGTTGTAGCGGACGAGACCCTCCCAGGTCGCGAGCCAGAGGTAGCCCTCTTCGGTCTGCGCGATGTCGTTGACCTGGTTGTGCGGCAGGCCATTGCGCGTCGTCCAGACGTCGCGCGCGAAGGCCGCGAGTGGCTTCGCGTCCATCGCGCTCGCGGTGCCGCCAGCGATGCCCGACAGCAGCGCGAGCCAGCAGGCCAGAAGTGGTGCCAGTGCAGCGATCCGCATGCCTCCCTCCCGATGCGTGCGCGGGTCGCGACGGTCAGCCGGCGAGGCCGCCCAGTGCGCCCATGTGGCGCCGATAGTGCCTGAGTTCGTCGATCGACTCGCGCGCATCGGCCAGCGCCGTGTGCGACCCCTGCTTCCGCACACCGTCCAGGACCGTCGGCGCCCAGCGCCGGGCCAGCTCCTTCACGGTCGACACGTCGAGGTTCCGGTAGTGAAACCACTTCTCCAGCCGAGGCATCAGCCGTGCGAGGAAGCGGCGGTCCTGGCAGATGGAATTCCCGCACATCGGCGACTTGCCGGCCACGACCCAGCCGGCCAGAAACTCGCAGGTCAGGGCCTCGGCCTCCGCCAGGGAGTGGGGGCTGGCCAGCACGCGTTCCCAGAGGCCGGACTTGCGGTGCGTGCCGCGGTTCCACTCGTCCATCGCGTCCAGCGTCGCGACGTCATGGCGCACGGCCATCGATGGGCCCTCGGCGAGGATGTTCAGGTCGTGGTCGGTGACGATCGTCGCGATCTCGATGATGGAGTCTGTCGACGGATCCAACCCGGTCATTTCAAGGTCGATCCAGATCAGGCGGGCGTCGGCGGCGGCAGGCATCGTCATCACCGAAGTGTAACGATTCCGTCCGTAGGCCCGGGAGCCGGGCATGCCGCACGGCGACCTAGTCCCGCCGTTTGTCAGCCCGCAGGGCCTACGCGATCATCGCCCGGCCCTGGAGACCCCGATGCCGCTGTCCGACACCCTCGCCCATCCCACCGTCATCGGCGCGATGCTGGCCCCTGCCCTACTGATGGCCGCGACCGGCTCGCTGCTGATCTCCGCCAACGCACGTCTGGCCCGCGTCGTCGACCGCTTGCGCCTGCTGGTGCTCGGCGAAGGAGATCCGGACGGCGAGGCACCGCCCCTGCGCGACCACGAAACGCAGATTGTCGAGCACCGCCGCCGCGCCGCCCTCGTGCTGCGGGCCTGCTGGATGCTCTACGTGGCGCTCGGCTGCTTCATTGGCACCAGCCTCGCGTTGGCGGCGAGCGCCCTGGCGGAAGCGCGGATCGGCGCAGTGGCCACAGGACTGGCCATCCTCGGCATGGCCTGCCTGCTCGGCGCGTCGATCGCCATGGGCCGCGAAGTCAGCATGGCGGTGCGCAGCCTCGATGCCGAGCTCGACGCTGCGCTGGCGAAGCGACGCCGCGGCGGGTGAGTCAGGATCTGCCGCGCTTCGCGCGGAAGTAGGCCGTCAGCATCGTCGAGGCCTCGTCGGCAAGCACGCCCTCGTCCACCTGGATGCGATGGTTGTGCCGCGGGTCGGCGAGCAGGTCGAACACGCTGCCGGCCGCCCCGGTCTTTGGATCGCGCGCCGCGAACACCACGCGGGCGATGCGCGCATGCACCATGGCCATCGCGCACATCGCGCAGGGTTCGAGCGTCACGTACAGCGTTGCGCCCAGCAGGCGGTGATTGCCGAGGCGCTGCCCGGCGCGGCGCATGGCGACGATCTCGGCGTGCGCGCTTGGGTCGTGCTCCGAGATGTTGCGGTTCCAGCCTTCGGCCAGCAGCGTGCCGTCCGCGGCCACCAGCACGGCACCGATCGGCACTTCGTCATCCTCACGCTCGGCGCGCCGGGCGAGCTCGAGGGCGTGCTGCATCCAGTGGTGGTCGGGCGACTCAGGCGTCATGCTGCGGACTCGGGGCGGCGATAGCGTCGCGCCTACGATGCAACCGCACCGCGGAGGCCGCAATGCACGACGATCGTTGGGCGATTTTCGACCTGGTGGCGCGGTTCGATGACGCCGTCAACCGTCGCGACGCAGCCGAGTTCCGGGCCCTGTGGGCCGAAGACGCCGTGTGGGAGATCGGCGAGCCGCGACCGATGCGCGTCGAAGGCGCCGCGACCATTGCGGACACCTGGCTGGGCATGGTCAAGGCCACGCAGTGGCTGTTCCGGGGCAGCTTCACCGGCGTCGTCAGCATTGAAGACGACACCGCGACCGGCCGATGGCCCTGCGCCGAAACCGGCGTCTTCGCCGATGGAACGCCCTATGACAATCGGTCGATCTACCGCGATACGTACGTCAAGCGCGACGGCCGCTGGTTGATCCTCTCGCGCCACTACACCTACCTCTGGCTGTCCGGCGAGCGACTGCCAGGCGCACCGGTCGTGCTCGACGAATAGCGGCCCGGACCCGGACCGGCCTTGCGGCCGGTCCGCTCGGCGATCGCGCGCAAGCGATCGCTTCACTCCCACTCAATGGTCGCGGGCGGCTTGCCGGAGATGTCGTAGACCACGCGGCTGACGCCGCGCAGCTCGTTGACGATGCGGCGGGCGACCACGTCCAGCAGCTCGTACGGCAGGTGCGCCCAGTGCGCGGTCATGAAGTCGACCGTCTCGACCGCGCGCAACGCGATCACCCATTCGTAGGCGCGGGCATCACCGACCACGCCCACCGATTTCACCGGCAAGAAGACGGCGAAGGCCTGCGAGGTCTTGTCGTACCAGCCGGCCTTGCGCAGTTCCTCGATGAAGATGGCATCGGCCCGCGCGAGGATCTCGGCGTACTCGCGCTTCACTTCACCGAGGATGCGCACGCCCAAGCCGGGACCCGGGAACGGATGGCGGAACACCATCTCGCGCGGCAGGCCGAGCTCGACGCCGATGCGCCGCACTTCGTCCTTGAACAGCTCGCGCAGCGGCTCGACCAGCTTGAGCTGCATGCGCTCGGGCAGGCCGCCGACGTTGTGGTGGCTCTTGATGACGTGGGCCTTGCCGGTCTTGCTGCCGGCCGACTCGATGACGTCGGGGTAGATCGTGCCCTGCGCCAGCCACTTCACGTTCGGCAGCTTTTTCGACTCTTCCTCGAAGACCTCGATGAACAGGCGGCCGATGATCTTGCGCTTGGCTTCAGGGTCGGCGACGCCGGCGAGCTCGCGATAGAAGCGCTCAGCGGCGTCAACGCGGATCACCTTGATGCCCATCCCGCCGTCTTCGGCGTTCTGGGCGAACATCGCCATCACCTGGTCGCCTTCGTGCCAGCGCAGCAGGCCGGTGTCGACGAAGACGCAGGTGAGCCTGTCGCCGATGGCCTTGTGCAGCAGCGCGGCGACGACGGACGAATCCACGCCACCGGAAAGCCCCAGCAGCACCTCGTCATCACCCACTTGAGCGCGGACGCGGGCGATCTGGTCGTCGATGATGTTCGCGGCCGTCCACAGCGTCGCGCAACCCGCGATATCGACCACGAAGCGGCGCAGCTGTTCGGTGCCCTGCTTGGTGTGCGTCACTTCCGGGTGCCATTGCACACCGTAGTAGCGCCGCGCTTCGTCGGCCATCGCGACAATGGGGACCGAATGCGTGCGAGCGGTGATCTTGAAGCCGCCGGGCAGCGCCGTGACGCGGTCGCCGTGGCTCATCCAAACGTCGATGCGGGGCGGCGTGCCCGGATGGTCCTTCTGCTCGTCGAGCAGTCGGCACGCCGAGGCCACTTCCACCTCGGCGTAACCGAACTCGCGGTCGTGCCCGCCTTCCACCGTACCGCCGAGCTGCACGGCCATGGTCTGCATGCCATAGCAGATGCCGAGCAGCGGAACCTTCAGGTCGAAGACTTCCTGCGGCGCGCGCGGCGAACCGGTTTCCGTCGTTGATTCCGGCCCACCCGACAGGATGATGCCCTTGGGCGCGAAGGCCGCGATGTCGGCCGGGTCGTGGTCCCAGGCCCATATCTCGCAGTAGACGCCGAGCTCGCGGACGCGCCTCGCGATCAGCTGCGTGTACTGCGCGCCGAAGTCGAGGATCAGGATCTTGTCGCTGTGGATGTCGGTCATCGATTACTGCCGGTAGTTCGGCGGTTCCTTGGTGATCTGCACGTCGTGCACGTGCGCCTCGCGGGTGCCGGCGTTCGTGACGCGGACGAAGCTCGGCTTGGTGCGCATCTCGTCGATGTTCGCGCAGCCCACGTAGCCCATCGAGGCGCGGATGCCGCCGGCGAGCTGATGCACGATGTTGCGCAGCAGGCCGCGGTACGGCACGCGGCCCTCGATGCCTTCCGGCACCAGCTTGTCGGCGTCGGAGGCGTCCTGGAAGTAGCGGTCCTTGCTGCCGAGCTCCATCGCGCCCAGCGAGCCCATGCCGCGGTAGCTCTTGTAGCTGCGGCCCTGGAACAGCTCGATGTCGCCCGGGGCTTCTTCGGTGCCGGCGAACAGGCCGCCGATCATGATCGAGGACGCGCCGGCGACGAGCGCCTTGGCGATGTCGCCCGAGTAGCGGATGCCACCGTCGGAAATCAGCGGGATGCGGCCCTTCAGCGCGTCGGCCACCATGCCCACCGCAGTGACTTGCGGCACGCCCACGCCTGCGACGATGCGCGTGGTGCAGATCGAACCCGGGCCGATGCCGACTTTCACCGCATCCGCGCCGGCATCCATCAGCGCGAGCGCGCCGTCGCCGGTGACGATGTTGCCGCCGATCACCTGCACGTTCGGGAAGTGCTTCTTCACCCACGCGACGCGGTCGAGCACGCCCTGCGAGTGGCCGTGGGCCGAGTCGACCACGATGACGTCGACACCGGCCGCGGCGAGCAGCGTGACGCGCTCTTCGGTGCCGCCGCCGACGCCGACCGCGGCGCCGACCAGCAGCTGCTCGTCCGCGTCCTTGGCGGCGAACGGATTGTCGCGGGCCTTCTGGATGTCCTTGACGGTGATCAGGCCGCGCAGCGCGAAACCATCATCGACCACCAGCACCTTCTCGATGCGGTGCTTGTGCATCAAGCCCAGCACCTCGTCGTCGCTGGCGCCCTCGCGCACCGTGACCAGTTTTTCCTTCGGGGTCATGATGTTGCGAACCGGATCGTCGAGCTTCTTCTCGAAGCGCATGTCGCGGCTCGTCACCAGGCCCACCAACCGACCGCCGTCGACGACCGGCACGCCGGAGATGTTGCGGGCGCGCGTGAGGCGGATCACTTCGCCGATGGTCGTGTCGGGGCCAACGGTGAACGGCTCGCGGATCACGCCGGCTTCGAAGTTCTTCACCTGCAGCACCTGCGCGGCCTGCTGCTGCGCGGTCATGTTGCGGTGGATGATGCCGATGCCGCCGAGCTGGGCCATCGCGATGGCGAGGCGCGCTTCGGTCACCGTGTCCATCGCCGCGGACAGGATCGGCAGGTTCAGCCGGATGCCGCGCGTCAGCTGGGTCGCCAGGCTGACGTCCTGCGGCAGGACGTTGGAATGCGCGGGAACGAGGGAAACGTCGTCGAAGGTCAGGGCTTCCGCCTGGATGCGCAGCATGGACTGCTCCGGAACTGGGAAGCGCGACATTCTAACCGCTTCGCCCCCCCTCCAGCAGGGCGAGCGACAGCCAGGGCCACCAGGTGATCAGCAGCACCGAGGCGCCCAGCAGCAGCAGGAAGGGCAGCGTGGCGCGGACCAGGGTGGTCACCGGCACCTTGAACCGGTACGAGGCGATGAACAGGTTCATGCCGACCGGCGGGGTGAAGTACCCGAGCTGCAGGTTGGCCAACATGACGATGCCGAGGTGGGCCGGATGCACTCCGAACTGCGCGGCCAGCGGCATCAGCAGCGGGGTCAGGATCACGATGGCCGAGAAGATGTCGACCAGCATGCCCACGACGAGCAGGAAGACGTTGAGGACGAGCAGGAACTCGAGCGGGCTGTCGATGTGCGTGCTGACCAGCGCGTACAGCCGCCCCGGCACGTCTTGGTCGATGAACCAGTTCGACAGCGCGCGCGCCGCGCCGAGGATCAGCAGGATGGCGCCGACCATCCGCATCGATTCCGCCATCACGCCCGGCAGTTGGCCGATGCGGATCTCGCGCCGGACGGCCACGGTCACCACCAGCACGTAGGCGGCCGTCAGGGCCGCGACCTCGCTGACCGCCAGCACGCCCTGGTAGATCGCGGCCAGCACCACGATCGGCAGCGGCAGCTCCCAGCGGGCGTCCTTGATGGCCGCCCACAGCTCGCCGGCGTCGAAGGCCTTGCCGCTGGCCGGCACGCCGCGGCCAACCCACATCGCGTGCGCGCCCAGCACCAGCAGCATCAGGGCCCCGGGCATCAGGCCGGCGAGGAACAGGTCCTGCACGCTCACCGTCGGGTTGGTGGCGATCGGTGCGGCCACGAAGCCGTAAAGGATCAATGGCAGCGAGGGTGCGAACAGCAGGCCAAGGCTACCGGCCGCAGTGACCAGGCCGAGGCTGTAGCGGTCCGGGTAGCCCGCCGCTTTGAGCGCCGGGTAGAGCAGCGCGCCCATCGCCACGACGGTGACGCCGGAGGCACCGGTGAACGCGGTGAAGAAGGCGCAGGCGACGATGGCGACGATGGCCAAGCCGCCGGGCAGGCTGCCGAGCAGCGCGTCGGAGAGCCGCACCAGGCGCTTGGGCGCGCCGCTTTCGCTGAGCAGGTAGCCGGCCAGCGTGAACAGCGGGATCGCGATCAGGCCCGGCATGTCGCCAAGGCCGTAGAACTCGGTGAGCGCGGCCTGCTCGTAGCCGGCGGCCTGAAGACCCACGAGTGCAATTCCAAGAATAACCGCAAATAGCGGCATGCCGAGGGCCGCCAGCAGCAGGATCAGCCCGATCTGCAGCTCCAGGCTCACGGCGCGGCCTCGTCTTCCGGCCGCGGCGCGAAGGCCGAGAGCACGCAGCGCAGCGCCAGCAGGCCGAAGCCGAGCGGCAGCACCAGCATCGGCACCCAGCTTTCGATGCCGGCGACGAAGGGCAACGGGAATTCGCGCTCCGACTGCATCAGGCCCCAGCCCAGCCACGCGGCCCAAGCGCACACCACGGCCGCGGCGAACTGCGTGAGCACATGAACCACTCGCCACGCGGCATCGGGCAGCAAGCGCGGGATCGCGTCGATGGCGATGTGGCGCTGCTGCCGCGCCGCGCCGAGCGCGCCGAGCATGGCCAACCACAGCACGCCAGCGCGGCTCATCGCTTCGCCCCAGGCGAGGCCTTCATCGAAGCCGACGCGCAGGACGATCTGGGTCACTGCCAACAGCAGCAACGTGCCGAGCGCCAGCGCGAGCACGGCATCCTCGGCGGCGTGCAGCGCGCGGATGGCGCGCCGGAAAACCCCATCGCTCAAGGTTGACCGCCCGCCGGCGCCGCGCCCGCGGCCTTCGCGTCGCGGATCGCCTTCAGCACCGCCGGGCTGATGCCCTGCTCCGCTTCCAGCTTGGCGAGCACCGTGCGGCCGACCTCGCGGAAGTACTCGGCATCCGCCGGCGTCGGCGTGACCACCGTCAGGCCCTGCTTCTTCATGGCCTCCAGCGCGGCGATGTCATCGCGGCGGATGGTCTGGTCGACGCGGTCCGACGCCGCCTTGAAGATGCGGTCGACGATGGCTTGGTCGGCGGCGGAAATCCGCGACCAGGCGCGCTGATCGACGACGATGAAGCCGATGACGTAGGCGAGCGGCAGGTCGTACAGCGTCTTCAGGCGCCCGTGCCACTGCAGGGCCACGGTGCCGGCCGGCGTGTTCGCCACCATGTCGACCATGCCGGTCTGCAGGCTCGTGAACACATCGCCGATCGGCAGCGGGATCGGGCTCGCGCCGCCTTCGCGGAAGGTCATCTCGGCGATGGCGTCGTTCTGCGGCACCCACAGCTTCGCCTGCCGCACGTCCTCGACGCCGGTCATCGGCTTCGCGCTCATCAGATACGCAAAGCCGACGCCCGAGGCACCGAGCATGTGGAAGCCGCGCTCGGCGAAGCCGGCGGCCAGCAGCGGGTCGACCTTCGGCCGCACGCGGTCGACTTCGGCCCAGTTCGCGAACATGAAAGGCAGCGTATAGACCGGCGCGTCCGGATAGACCAGCGAGAGCTCACTCGAGGTCAGCACGCCGCCCTGCAGCTGGCCGCCCTGGCGGATGCGGCGCAGCACAGCCTGGTCGTTGCCCATCACGCCGCCGGGGAAGTAGCGGATCTCGACGCGGCCCTGGGTTTCGGCCTTGACCTGCTCGGCGGCGACGCGCAGCTCGCGCATCCACGGCGAGCCGTCCGGCGCAAGCGTGGCAAGTCGGAGCGTCTGGGTCTGGGCGAGGAGCGCCGGCGCGAGCGCCAGCAGCAGGATCGAAATCAGGAAACGACGGATCATTGGGGGAGGTCCTTCAGAAATAGTCCTTGCCGGATTCGAGCAGCGTTTTCGCGCGCTCTTGGGCCAGCGTGTTCATCAGCGTGTAGCGCGGCGCCTTCGGATCAGCGGCGAGCACCTCGTTCAACAGGCGGTCGTGCAGTTCCTGGTCGAAGACCAGCCGCGCGTGGAACTCGGCCATCAGGGTCTTGGCGTAAAGGTTGCGCCCTTCCGAGGCGTCAATCGCCTGCTGGAAGTAAGCCTTGCCGAGCTCCGGCTTGCCGCCAACCGCTTCCGGGCGCAGGGAGTTCAGCACGCCGAGGTAGACCAGCGGCAGGCCGCCGTCATGGTTCGAGTCGATGGCGACGACCCGCAGCAGCAGCGCTTCCACCTTCGGCAGGTCGGCCACCGCACCCCAGTCGTCGCGGTTGGCCTGGATCTGCCCGGCCCAAGCGGCGGCCAGCCCGTACATCAAGCCGACGCGCGCGTCGTCGACGTCCTTCAACGCCGCGGCGAAATCGTCGGGATTGCCGTCGAGCGTCGTGCAGAGTGCGGCCTCCTCGAGGCAGGTGGCGCGCTTTGCGTAGGCCAGCGCCTTGCCCGACAGCCGCTGCGCGCGCGCGGCGTCGGTACCGGTGAAGTTGCCGGCGTAGGCGCCGTTGAGGTTGGCCGCGGCGAGCAGCGTGCCGATGTTCTCGGGGTCGCCTTCCAGCAGGCCGTCGAGCAGCAGCAGGTAGGCCGGCAGGCCGTCCCGCACGGTGGCCGGGTCATTCGCATTCAGAACCGCGCTGCCGAGGTTCGTCGCCAGGCGGTCGGTGGCCTTTCCGACGATCGACGCGCAGCCGGCAACAAGAAGCGCCGCGAGCGCGAGAACGACGGTGCGGGCGGGGGTGGCGGAGGCAGGCATCCGGCCAAGGCTACCGGGCATAGGTGTAAAGCTCGTGACCGGGGTGATCCGCGGCGTCGGCGGCCTCGATGGTGTTCTGCATCAGGGTAGCCACGGTCATCGGCCCGACGCCGCCGGGTACCGGCGTGATCCAGCTCGCACGTGCGCGCGCCGCGTCGAAACCGACGTCGCCGACGAGGCGCCCGTCGTCCATGCGGTTGATGCCGACGTCGATGACGACCGCCCCTGGCTTCACCCACTCGCCCGGAACAATGCCCGGCCGTCCGACGGCGACCACGAGGATGTCGGCCTGCTCAATCTGCCGCTGCAGCACCTCAGGTGGCGTGAACTTGTGGCAAGCGGTCACGGTGCAGCCGGCGATCATGAGTTCCAGCACCATCGGCCGACCGACATGGTTGCTGACGCCGACGACCACCGCATTCGCGCCGCGCACCGGGCGATCCGTGTAGCCGAGCAGCGTCGTGATGCCACGCGGCGTGCAGGGCCGCAGGCCGAACTGCCGGAGTGCCAAGCGGCCGACGTTTTCCGGATGGAAACCGTCGACGTCCTTGCGCGGGTCGATGCGCTGGATGATCTCGCGACCATCGCGGCCGCCCGGCAGCGGCAGCTGCAGCAGGATGCCGTGGATCGCGGGATCGGCGTTCAGACGATCGATCAGTGCGATGAGATCGGCGTCCGAGGTATCGGCGGGCAGGTCGAAGTCGTGCGCCTCGATACCGACCTTCAGGCAGGCGCGGCGCTTGTTGCGCACGTAG